>DJPG01000114.1:0-542 GCA_002439735.1 Firmicutes bacterium UBA6418
CGGCAGGTATTTCTCATGGTCACGCCGGGCATAATTTGCTATGGTATCAGTACGGATAGCTGATGGCTTCGCGCACGGACTCGATCGGGATGTGCAGCCCGCGCATCAGGCGCAGCGTTTTGTCCATGTACGCGGTAGGGGAGTCGAAGATCTTGTACAGCGTGTTCGCGCAGCATCCGGCATACCGGCAGGCCGTCGCGACCGGCACAGACTGCGCCGCCATCTCCCCGCGGATCATCGCCGTCAGACGGTAGTCCGTCGTGCGTTCCACTCTCATCTTGGGCATGGGGCTTCCTCCTTCCTAAATATCTCCTTCCAGCGCGACAGCGACAAAGCTTTCGGCTTCATCCTCCGTGCCGATGCCGTCTTCGCGGTAGATGACCCAAAGTGCTTGCAGCTCCTGCGGCTCATAGCACTTGCACTCCTCGGCCAGCGCCGCGATACCGGCCTCTTCATCCGCCAGAAGCAGTGCGGCAAGCTCCTGCGTGACGGACATTCTTTTCTTGTCGTTCATAGCTACCTCCTAGGGTGTATCTGAAAAC
>DJPG01000114.1:628-3133 GCA_002439735.1 Firmicutes bacterium UBA6418
GGAATACTGACGTATTTCAAGGAAAAATGGTGCGGCGCAGCGTAAAAAGGCCCGCTGCCCGGGTGTGTTGGGAGTTTTCAGATACACCCTAAGCAGATTCTTCCGGCGGCTGGTAGAGCTCGTCGATGGTGCAGTGCAGCGCCGCCGCCAAGTCCGGCAGCTGAGATGCACGCGGGAAGGCCGCGCCGGACTCCCACTTTGCAATCGTGCTGCGTTCGACCTTGAGCAGATCGGCAAGCTCAAATTGCTTGAGATTCGCGCGTTTGCGCATATAAGCCAAACCTTTCGTAGATATCCCTCCTTTTGACTTCCCTTCGCCCGTGTGATAAGATGCAGGCGAAGGAAGTGAACTTAATGAACAAAAATGATGAATCGCAGGAACTCCCGGAATGTGACGTTAAAATACTGGAGTTCGTCCAGTCCTGCGGCAAAGCCGACATCGAGACGATTTCGAAGAAGCTCCCGCGCGTTGAGGCTGTCCCGCTTCGGGTGAAGCGGCTTGCCAAGCAGCAGTACTCGCAGTCACAAGCCCCTGCGCATCGGCGGCCATTGCCGAATACGTCCTATCTGATCGGCGACGGCAGAGATCCGGAAGCGTACCAGCTGACAGAGCTCGGGAAAATCGCGGTGCAGGATAACAAGAGGCATCAAAAGCAAGAACGGCGGCGTATGCGGCTTACAAGCGTGTGGCTCCCAATCCTTGTTTCATTCGTTACCACCCTAGTAGTAAGCGCACCACAATGGTTGTTGCCGCTGATAGAACGATGGTTAACCAGTGCGCCTTGAAAAAGGCTCTCATTTCTATCACCTCCGTTCGCGTGGAGTTTCTTCACATGAATTAGTATAGGTGAAGAATCTTCAATTGTCAAGATATTTTTGCGCAAATTCTTCACCTAATATTTACTTGTGATTTTTTTTCACTATAATGAAAGCAGGTGATGTCTATGAGAAACTTCAAAAAGTACCGCCAGCTGAACAAAGAAAAGCAAACCGACGTTGCAAACTGGCTGGGAATCGACCGAAGCACTTATTCAAAATACGAGGCCGGTACGACCGAGCCGCCTTTCAGTACCCTTGTCCGGCTGGCTGAGCATTGGAACGCTTCCGTCTACGATCTCATGGGCTACGAAGACAAAAAAAGCCCCGCTGGGCGGTTGCCCAGCGAGGTCATTGGTGCGGCGCAAATGCTTATGTCCTTGGATGATGCTACGAGGCAGAAGATGATTGATCTTCTTGAGACACTTCACACGCAGCAGCAAGCGCAGAAATAAATTTCTTCCAGTGCTCATCATCCAATTCCAGCATCATGTTTATAATTTGTTCTGTCATAAGCCACA
This sequence comes from Firmicutes bacterium UBA6418, assembly GCA_002439735.1. GTDB lineage: Bacteria > Bacillota > Clostridia > Peptostreptococcales > Anaerovoracaceae > CAG-238. The sequence continues at coordinate 1,966 of DJPG01000114.1, forward strand.
TCCTTTCGCGCACTTCTTCTTTGCTTTTATTGTAGAATGAGTATCCTATATTTGCAATTGGCAAATTCTACAAATTGTATGCAACTCTTTTCTACAGTTATTTCTGGAGGTACAGCATGAACGATACAATTGGGCAGCAGGGCTATCGGCAATTCACGAAACCGTCCGAACTGCATAAAGCGATCAATATGCTTCGCGGCATTGTCGCTGGAATTTCTTCCAGCGGCGACGTAAACGAGCTGGAGCTTGCTGAACTGTCAAATTGGTGCATCCTACACTCCGGGCTTAATGATCGACACCCGTTTTCGGAAATCATCCCGGTTGTAGAGGAAGCTGTCAAGGATGACCACATCGACGAGGAAGAGCGCAAGAACATTCTCTGGCTCTGCAATAACTTTGCGGATAATTCCAGTTATTACAGCGTCCTCACCTCCTCCGTACAATTCCTGCATGGTTTGATTCACGGCATTATGGCCGATGCGGAAATCAGCGACAGCGAGATCCGCGCATTGTCTGCGTGGCTCGATACGAACGAATACTTGCAAGGTACATATCCGTTTGATGAGCTGAATTCCATGCTGCATACGATTCTGGAAGACGGCGTTGTCACAGAAGACGAACGGAATACATTGCTCGCTTTTTGCAGCAATATCGTCGACTTTAAGGAGTCCGTAAACCTCAACGAGCCGGACTTTGAAGAGCTGCGCCGCAAATACTCGGTTGCTGGTATCTGCGCCTACTGCCCGGAGATCACGTTCGAAGGCAAGCGCTTCTGCTTTACCGGCGAGTCTTACCGCGCGACGCGGGCGGAAATGACAAAAGACGTGGAAGACTTGGGTGGCAGCGCAAAGTCATCCGTATCTACCAAAACAGACTACCTTGTTGTCGGCAATGCCGGGAACCCATGCTGGGCGTATTCCTGCTATGGCCGAAAGATTGAAGAAGCCATGACGCTTCGTCGGGAAGGCGCGAAAGTCCAGATCGTAAACGAGACGGACTTCTGGGATGCTGTCTGGGACGCGCAGGCAAATTTGAAGCAATAATCAGGAGGGCGCCATCGTTGCAGATTGTCGGAGTTGTGACAGAACAGGTGGCGAGCCTTCTGCGCATCGACCTTCCGGAAGACCGCAATATTTACTTTGGGGAAACGAACCGCATCCATATGCAG
>DJPG01000073.1:0-152 GCA_002439735.1 Firmicutes bacterium UBA6418
ATGGAAAAAAACTTAGCAAAAACTTATAATCCGAAGGATTTCGAAGATCGTATCTACGATATGTGGGAAACCAACGGCGCGTTTCGGGCGGAAGTCGATCCGGACAAGAAGCCGTTCACGATTGTGATGCCGCCACCAAACATCACCGGACA
>DJPG01000073.1:213-6720 GCA_002439735.1 Firmicutes bacterium UBA6418
AAGCGGATGCAGGGCTACAGCGCTCTGTGGCTGCCGGGCTCCGACCACGCCAGCATTGCGACCGAGGTAAAGGTAGTCGAAAAAATCCGCTCCGAAGAAGGCCTGGAAAAAGAAGATCTGGGCAGAGAAGAATTCTTAAAGCGCGCCTGGGCATGGAAAGAAGAATACGGCGGACGCATCACCCGTCAGTGCCGCAAGCTTGGTGATTCCTGTGACTGGTCACGGGAACGCTTTACGATGGATGAAGGCTGCAACCAGGCGGTCAAGGCTGCGTTCATCAAGCTGTATCAAAAAGGTCTGATCTACCGGGGCAACCGTCTGGTCAACTGGTGTCCGCAGTGCGGAACCTCCCTTTCGGATGCGGAAGTCGAACATGAAGATAAGAACGGTAAGTACTGGTATTTCAAATATCCGGCTGTGGAACCGACGGCTGATTTTGATGGCATCATTGTCGCGACGTCCAGACCGGAAACCATGTTTGCCGATGAAGCCATCGCGGTACATCCGGATGATGAACGATACAAAGCCGTTGTCGGAAAGAAAGTCATCCTGCCGCTGGTCGGCAAGGAAATTCCGATCATCGCCGACCCATATCCGGATCCGGAAAAGGGTACCGGCGCGGTTAAGATCACTCCGGCGCACGATCCGAACGACTTCGAGGTCGGTCAGCGCGCGGGACTGCCGGTCGTTTCCTGTATCAACAAGGACGCGACGATGAACGCGCTGGCAGGAAAATATGAAGGGCAGGATCGTTACGAATGCCGGAAGAACTGGGTCGCGGATCTGGAAGCCGCCGGTTATCTGATTAAGACCGAAGAAAAGGTCATTCCGATGGGAACCTGCTATCGCTGCCATACGGTCATTGAAGACATGGTGTCGGAGCAGTGGTTTGTCAAAATGGAGGATCTCGCCAAACCTGCCATTGCAGTTGCGAAAAATGGCGAGCTGCGCTTTATCCCGGAACGCTTTGAAAAGATCTACCTGCACTGGCTGGAGGGCATCAAGGACTGGTGTATCTCCCGCCAGCTCTGGTGGGGTCACCGGATCCCGGCGTATTACTGTGAAAATTGCGGTGAGATCGTCGTTGCTTACGATACACCGGAAAAATGTCCAAAATGCGGCTGTACACATTTTAAGCAGGACGAAGATGTCCTGGATACTTGGTTTTCCTCCGCGTTATGGCCGTTCTCCACGCTCGGCTGGCCGGAAAAAACGCCGGAACTGGATTATTTCTATCCGACCGATGTGCTGGTGACCGGATATGACATCATCTTTTTCTGGGTTGTCAGAATGGTATTCTCCGGACTGGAATATATGGGCGATGTGCCGTTCCACGATGTTTATATCCACGGGCTGGTACGTGACGCGCAGGGGCGCAAGATGTCCAAATCACTGGGCAACGGCATTGATCCGCTGGAGATCATCGACAAATACGGCGCGGACGCGCTGCGTTTCATGCTTTCCACCGGTATCACGCCGGGTAACGACATGCGTTTCACCGAGGATCGGTTGGAAAACTCCAGAAACTTTGCCAATAAATTATGGAACGCGTCCCGCTTCGTGATCATGAACCTGCAGGACGAAGCCGGCGAATTCAAGCCGCTGGCAAAATGCTGCGAGGACTGCTGCGGCGGTGCCTGCGCAGATACCACGAACTTCGCGAACATTCCGCTTCGGGATGAAGATAAATGGATGATTAACCGCGTCAACGACGCGATCGAATACGTCAACAACGCGATGGAACGCTATGATCTGGCACTGGCAGGTCAACGTGTCTACGACCTGATCTGGAACGAATACTGCGACTGGTACATCGAACTGGTCAAGGCAAGACTCTGGGGCGAGGACGAGGAAGATAAGAAAGTTGTTCGCTTTGTCTTAGTGATGTGCCTGAAGAACATGCTCAAGCTGCTGCATCCGTTCATGCCGTTCATCACCGAAGAAATCTGGGGCTTCCTGCCGCACGGCGAGGACGAACAGGGCTATCTGATCCGCGCCGCATGGCCGGAAGCAAGCCTGCGTTATGTTTATCCGCAGGCCGTTAGGACCGTAGAGATGGCAATGGACGCAATCAAAGCGATCCGTAACATCAAGGCGGAGAAGAACGTCGCGCCGTCCAAGAAGATCAAGGTTATCCTGCTGGCAAGCGGCGACAAGAAAGAGACGATGCAGCGCGGCGAAACCTATCTGAAGAACCTTGCCAACATTACAGAGATTACCTTCGCGGACAGCAAGAGTGAAGTACCGGCGGATGCGGTATCCGCAGTCATCGACGGCGCGGAGATTTATATCCCGCTTGACGATCTGGTTGATTTCGCGGAAGAACTGGCAAGACTTGAAAAAGAAGAGAAACGCCTGCAGGGTGAAGTTAAACGTTCGACCGGTATGCTCTCCAACCCGGGCTTTGTGAATAAGGCGCCGGAGGCGAAGATCCGGGCGGAAAAAGAAAAACTGGCGATGTACGAAGAAATGCTGACCAAGGTTTCCGCACAGCTTGCTTCTATTAAGGAAAAATTATCATGATAAACTATAGATCCGATGCCGACGGCGCCGCAGGCGCCATCGGCAAAATTCACGCATTTGAAAAATTCGGCAGTATTCTCGGGCTGGAACGTATGACCGAACTGCTGCGGCTGCTGGGAGATCCACAGGATCGGCTCAAGGTGATCCATGTAGCGGGAACCAACGGCAAGGGCTCCGTTTGCCGTTACCTTTACTCCGTCCTGCAGGAAAACGGTTATCGCACGGGTCTGTATACCTCGCCGTTCCTTGAGGTCTTCAACGAACGGATTGAGTTGGACGGCGCGTATATCAGCGACAAAGATCTGGCTGACTACACGGATCGTGTGCTTGAAAAGGTACAGATCATGGTCGACGCTGGCAAACAGTCTCCGACGGAGTTCGAAGTCATTACAGCTATCGCCTTTTTGTATTTTTACGAAAAGGGGGCAGACTATGTGGTGCTTGAGGTAGGTCTGGGCGGACGCGGCGATTCGACCAATGTCTGCAAAAAACCGCTAGTCTCGGTCATCACCTCGATCTCTTATGACCATACCGACCGGCTTGGAAATACATTGGCAGAGATCGCCTGGGAAAAAGCCGGCATCATCAAAGACAGCTGCCCGGTAGTGACCAGCGCGAAAGCACCGGAAGCCTTGGAAGTCATCGAGCAGACTGCAGCTGAACACGGTGCACTGTTCTTTGAAACAAGGCATATTCCGTACACGCTCAAGGAGGCGGGACTTTCCGGAAGCTGCTTTGACGTGGACATTCAGGGGGTGCGGTTTGAGAATCTTCGGATCTCGATGGTCGGGGAGCACCAGATCGAAAACGCGATTGCGGCACTGGTGACAATCAATCTTATCGAGGAACGCGGCGATGTCCGACTAAAAAAAGAAAAATTATACAGCGGCCTGCAAAAAGCCAAACAGATCGGAAGATTTGAAGTCATGACCGCGCCGGACGAGAAGCCGATCGTGATCCTAGACGGCGCGCATAATCCGGACGGTGCCAGGGTGCTGCGCGATGCAGTCAAGCGCTTTTGTCCGCAGAAGCGAATCCTGCTAGTGACCGGTATGCTGGCTGACAAGGATACCACGCGGATTTTGGAGACCTTTCGCGATATTACGGGTGACTTTATCGCGACAGAGCCGGTGAATCCGCGCCGCATGAAAAAAGAGGATCTGAAAGATGCGCTGGAGAAGAGCGGCGCGCATTGCACGACGGACGCGGATGCAGAGGATGCCGTTCGCGACGCCTTGTATCGCAAGAGGGATTACGATGTGATCCTGTTCGCGGGATCGCTGTATCTGATCGGACAGATCCGCGGGGTGCTGCGCAGCTTGTTGGCTGCGGAACCACAATAAATCACAATATAAGAAGAAAGACGCAAAAGGATTAAAGGATAGGAGAAAACAGATGAAATTTATCATACGCACAACAGACGAATATGAGCGTCTGGTACAATTTTTCGTAAAGAACGGTCTGGAATTCGATGGAGATGAAGAGGTTGATACCGATATCCTCAAATGCTGGAAGATCAGCCAGGCTGTGCAAGATGATCTGACGCATATTAAGGAGGCCCACGCAGACGGGAAGGACACACTGGTCGCAGGCTGTGTTCTGGCACTGCGAGAGGGACGCTACATTATTGACGGGATCGCGGTCGATCCGACGCTGCGCAAGACCGGACTCGGCAGGATGCTGGTGGACAAGGTCAAACAGGAAGTGCTGAAAAGAGGAGGCGACGCGATCTATCTGGTCGCGCGGGCGCCTGGATTTTTTCGCAGGCTCGGCTTTGAGACCATCGATCCACAGGACGCGCCGAATTTCTTTGAATGCAAGCAATGTCCGCAGTATCAGGTCAGTTGTCATCCGGAGATCATGAAGCTGACATTGGAAAAACCTGAAAAAACAGCAGCGCAGACAGAGCAGGAACGATCATGAACACGGGATTACTGACACAAAATGGGGAAGAAGCGGCAGCAGAGCCTGTGGTTGATTACAGCAAGCTGCTGCAGGCTATCCTGGATATTGCCGAGGAAATGTTAGTAGCCGGTGCGGAGGTCAGCCGTGTCGAGGACAGCGTGGAGCGCATGTGCAGAGCGTATGGCTGCGACCGCATCAACGCGTTTGTCATCACTTCCAATATACAGGTGACCATGGAAGCACCGAACGGCGAGATCCTGACGCAGATCCGACGCATTGTCCGAAGCGACGTCAACTTTGACAGGCTGGACTACCTCAATGACTTATCCAGATACATCTGTGCCGAAAAACCGTCTCTGACCAAACTGAGTGAACGATTCGAACAAGTCATGAATCGCAAAATTTATTCCATGTGGATCAAATATGTATCCGCAATCTTCATTGCCGGCGGTTTTGCGGTCTTTTTCGGCGGAGATCTTCTCGACGGTGTCGCTTCGGCGCTCGTGGGGATCGCGATCATCTGGCTGCTGCACATCTTGAGTCGCAAGGATAATAATCTGCTGGCGATCAATTTTGTAGCAGCGCTTGCTGCGGGACTTCTGTCTGTGACACTGGTGCATCTGGGCATCGGCGCGCATACAGACAAGATTATGATCGGCGCGATCATGATCCAGATCCCGGGCATCGCAATGACGAACTCGGTGCGGGATATGTTGATCGGTGATCTGGCAACCGGACTTTTGCGGTTGGTCAATTCGTTGCTGCTGGCAGCGGTCATCGCATGCGGCTTCGCACTGTCCATTCTGATGACGGGAGGCGGTATTTTATGATCGAACAGGTTCTTTCGGCCTTTATCGGCTCTTTGGGCTTCGCGCTTTTTTTTAACATGAAAGGAAAACAACTGGCGGCAGCCGGTATCGGCGGCGCGCTGACCTGGATTGTGTATCTTCTGGTTCAGCCTGGCTTTGATGACTATTTCATTCCGTATCTGATCGCTTCGATCTTCGTCGGCATCTTCGCGGAAGTGATGGCGCGCGTCGGTAGAGCGCCCGCGACGATCTTCCTGACCACGGCGGCCGTACCGTTGATACCGGGAAGCGGTCTGTATTACACGATGCTCGGCATAGTCGAAAAGAATGAGGAGATCATGATGACCAACGCCAGCAATACCCTTACCATCGCGCTGGCGATCGCCCTTGGCTTCATCATCACCGCCATCGGCAGCAAGTACTGGGTCTATATCAAAAATCGCAGATCCGGCTGTTAAGAAAATTCGTATCTGCATGATCAGAAATATTCTTTGACGTTTTCGAACTGTACGCGACGTGATTTTACATACATTTTACTTTTATTTTCGATCAGCAGCCTTTACAATGGATTATGTACGAAAAAAGTTAAAAATAAGAAAAAGAGCGGTAAAAAGGAGAGAGTGCTATGGATATTTTCGGCGTACTGCAGATGCTTGGCGGACTATGCCTGTTCCTGTTCGGCATGGAAACCATGGGTGACGGTTTGACGCGAACATCCGGCAATAAGTTGGAAAAAATATTGGGAAGTTTGACTTCCAGTGTCCCACGAGGTGTGCTTCTTGGCTGTGCGGTAACGGCAGTCATCCAGAGTTCCTCGGCGACCACGGTCATGCTGGTCGGTTTTGTAAATTCCGGGATCATGCGCCTGAGTCAGGCAATCCCGGTTATCATGGGCGCGAACATCGGAACGACGGCGACGGCCTGGCTTTTGAGTCTGACTTCGATCGATGGCAACAGTTTTTTCATTCAGATGCTGAAACCGATGTCCTTTTCACCGATTCTGGCAGCGATCGCCATCGGCTTCATGATGTTCACAAAAAATGAAAAGAAACACAACATTGGAATGATCCTGATCGGCTTCGCAGTCTTGATGTACGGCATGGATATCATGAGCAGTGCGGTCGAACCGCTCAAGGATGTACCGGAGTTTGTCAATATCCTGACCATGTTTTCTAATCCGGTGCTTGGCGTACTGGCAGGTGCTTTTTTTACGGCTGCGATACAAAGCTCCTCCGCATCGGTCGGCATCCTGCAGGCTCTCTGCATGACC
>DJPG01000073.1:6759-23159 GCA_002439735.1 Firmicutes bacterium UBA6418
TGGGACAGAACATCGGCACCTGCATCACGGCGATCCTGTCTGCCATCGGGGCGAATAAGAGTGCGAAACGGGTCGCGGCGGTGCATTTGTCCTTCAATATCATCGGCACGGTGATTTTTTTAGCTGGCTTTTATAGCGGCAACGCGATCCTGCAGTTCGACTTTTTAGGTAACCGGGTGAACCCGGCGAACATTGCGATCATCCACAGCATCTTCAACATTACGTCCACCCTCCTGTTGCTGCCGTTCTGCAAGCAGTTGGAAAAACTGGCAAACTTTCTGGTCAAGGACGTACCGGAAAAGAAAATGCAGGACGAGACACTGCAGCTTTTGGACGAACGTTTCCTGGAAACGCCGTCTATCGCGGCGGGACAGTGCCGCAAGGTGGCGGACAAGATGGCAAATCTCTCGAGAGACTGTGTCTTCCGGGCAATGGAGCTGATCGGAAACTATACCGACAGTGCCGCGGAATATGTATCGATACTGGAGTCGAAGATTGACCGTTATGAGGATGCGCTTGGTGCTTATATTGTCAGACTAGAGCAGGAAGAACTGAATCAGAGTGACAGCCGTTTGCTCAACTTGATTTTACATAGCATCGGGGATCTGGAACGGATTTCCGACCATGCCAAAAATATCAGCGAGACCGCATCGGAAATGGACCGTAAGAATGTGAGGTTCTCGGAAGCGGCACAAGAGGAAATCAGTGTCTACATGGACGCGGTACGGGAGATCGTCAATATGGCAACGGATGCCTTTATTCGCTTGGATATGGAATTGGCGGGCAGTGTAGAACCGCTGGAGGAAGTCATCGATACCATCAACGCGGAAGTCAAGGATCGGCACATTGCGCGTCTGCGTAAAGGTACCTGCACGATCGAACTTGGCTTCATGCTTTCGGATCTCAGTACGAATCTGGAACGTGTCGCGGATCACTGCTCAAATCTGGCGGTCTGCACGATTGAGACGCAGAAGAACGAGTTCGATATGCACAAGTATCTGAAAACTGTAAAAAAATACGACACAGATCACTTCAAAGAGCGAGAAAGATTTTACGAAAAAAAGTACGCGCTTCCGCAGACCGTCGAAGAAGCGGATGTAGCGGGTGCTATCTTGTAAGCGCAGAGACAAAATGATCCGTGATTGCCTGCATCAGCTTGTCTTTGAGAGCTGAATCCGCATAGCTCATTTCATAGCCGTGGTAATTATCGGTCGTTACGGTAATTACCCGGCTGTTTTTATATGCCTTGGCGCATTCCAGGCTGGTCTTGGGCGTTACAACATAGTCCAGGGTATTGCGAATGACGAGAACCGGCTTTTCGCCAAAGCGGTCTCCATGACGGCAAGGATCGTAAGCTTCGAATTCCGCGAACCATTCCGGCGTCAGTTTCAGACCCTGACAGCGCACAAAGCCCTTGCGGGCAGCGGTTTCTTTCATTTTATCCCAAGATTTCTGACCGCCCATGTAGTCGATCATGGCTGTGCGGTTCCCAGCCGGCGCGACCAGCGCCAGCGCTTGATAATCGTAACCGCCGCTGCTTTCGTTTGCCATAGTCATCGCAACGCGTCCGCCCATACTGCGCGCATAGAGCCCGATCCGGCTTGCGTCGATCGCGTGATGACCGCGCATATAGCTAATCCCGCGCAGCAGATCCTCCTGCATGGAAGAAAGCGTATAGCAGTGCGTCTGTGGACTGTCTTTTGCAGGTTCTACGTAGGAGTCAAAGTCCATACGCACGGTCGCGATACCGCAGCTTGCCAAACGCTCCGCCAGTTCTTTGGCGCCGCCGCTGTTGCGCGTTCCTGTAAAGCCATGACCCATGGCGACCAGCGGCATGTTGCCGGAATAGTCTTTGGGATAGACGGCTTCCGCCAGCGTATAGGTGTCGTCACCGCGTTTCAAAAAGAACTGCTCACGAATCGGCTGATACCTGTGTTCGGTTGCATCCTTTTGCGGAGCCTCGCCGAAAAAGGATGAGAGCCACAGCGCCTCCGTCAGCAGAAGCAGGCCGAAGAGCAACAGCAGGAGATATGGGGAATTTTTTGCGAATTTTTTCTTCATCATCCAGTAAACGTGCTTCACACCGTTTCAAAACCTTTCTTCAGCATGATCGAAAGATGATCATGTCTTCTCCGACTATTATAATCGATTTCCACGGAAGCTGCAAATTTTCTTTGAGATAGGTGCGGCTGCCTTGAAACTCCGGCACCATCAGCGCATGGATCGCACCTGTATTTTCATCAAAGAGAATTTCCGCATCCCAGAGTTTACCATGCATGCTGCCGTTTGAAAGATCCACGATCTCTTTATCCCCGATTTCCGAGAGCCGCATATTTCGAGCCTCCTTTACACATAATAACGCAGAACAAATTGCAAACGAAAGAATTTCTTTTAATATTTTACGAAAAGAGAGTGGGGAATATGAGCGACGAGAAAGAAAAGGACAAGAAGGGCGAAACAAAGCAGACGGCGGAGGAGGCGGCAGACCTGATCCGGGAATTGGGACTGCTCGCGGGCGGTACCGATTTTAAAAGCGATTTACAGTATATTACGATCATCGGCAGCATCGAAGGACATTCCGTTTTGCCGCAGGACAACAAGACAACCAAGTATGAGCATTTGATTCCGGAATTGATCGCGGTGGAGGAAAATCCGCAGATCCGAGGACTGCTGTTAATTTTGAATACGGTTGGCGGCGATGTGGAGGCAGGTCTTGCGCTGGCGGAGCTGGTTGCGGGAATTTCCAAACCAACGGTTTCACTGGTGATCGGCGGCGGACACAGTATCGGTATTCCGCTGGCGGTTTCCGCGGATTATACGTTTGCGGCGAAGTCGGCAACCATGACCCTGCACCCGATCCGAACCAGCGGCACGTTGATCACAGCCGAACCGACATTCGAATATATGAAAAAGACGCAGGAACGTGTGGTGGACTTTATCGTCGAGCACTCGCATGCTTGCCGATCCGAGATCGAAGAAAAGATGAACTGCACGGATAATATGGCCAATGATGTCGGTACCCTGCTGTTTGGACCGGAGGCTGCCAAGATAGGTCTGGTTGACGAGATTGGCTCACTGTCACAGGCGATTCAAAAACTTCGCGATTTTATTAAAAACAATGGTTGACAAATTATGTAAAATGTAATATATTGTTATCATAAGAAAAGAATGGAAAGGAGGGAGAGGAAAGTGGAAAGCATTCGCATGGAAATCGCTTTCACGGATCTCGCTTACGCGCAGAAGCTGGCGCGCAGACTGTGCGAATTATGTCCGGGTATGCAGATCAATGTCCACATTCCCGAAAGAATGGAGAATATCCCGGACTGTGATGTGCTACTCACCGAGGAAAACTCGCGACCGTCCAACCTGCCACAGACTGTTCGATTTGTCAGTCTGACACCCGAAGAACGCTTGCGCCCTGCGCCCTGGATCCTGGACAAAATACTGGATGCCTGCGAAGGGCGGTGCGGGAAGCTGTTTACTTCGAAAATGAAGACAGCAGTTCAGACGCTGCTCTTTTTGGCGGCGACCGGGGGCGCAGGCACGACGGCGACTGCGCTGACGCTCGGCAGAATCCTTGCCGGCGCATCCGAACAGGAAGTGCTATATCTGGAAATTGATGAGAGTCACGGCAGTCCGGCAGGAGGCGGATGGCGCTGGTATACGGAGATTACGGAACCGGCGTTTCGTCCGGCGGCCGAACTTTCTTACCGACTTCGGCAACAGCAGAGGGTACGTTTACAGCCCTATCTGGCAAAAGACTTTTACGGACTGCGCTGTTTATCCTTGCCCGCGGATGCCATCCTGAAATTGCAGATGCTGCCGGATCTGCTTGTCGGCTTCGGAGCCGTGGTTGTGGACTGTGGGACAAGGGCGGATGAACGTCTTTCCGGTCAAAGACTGTATTTGATCAATCAGGCAGACAGCCGCTGCAACCTTTGGCAGCCGGAAATCACTGTGGCGGAGGATGAGATTCGCGTTGAGAACCGTGGCAGCTATTATCATGCAGAAGAACGTCGCTTTGTTCTGACAAATGATCCACAGAGCTTTGTAAAGCGAAATGAAGACAGCGGCAGAGAGTTTGTGGAAATCGCGCAAAATGGGCGCTTTGCCCGGGATCTACGAAGAATGGCCGAAGCGCTATTTTTTTTCACACATGAAATGTAAAAAAGAACAAGTAAAGGAAATAAAAGAGAGAAAAGGGGTGAAGATGAAAGATAGATTGACAGTATTTGTGGAGAAACAGTTGGCGGAAATCCGTACACTGTTTTCGGAGGAAGAAGAAATGGACGACGGTGGAGCCATGGAACGCATTATCGTACACGTCTTCGATGATCCGCAGACTACATCGTTTTCGGAGGGTGAAGTCGAAGAAATCGTGCAGAAACTCTTTTTGAAAACCCGCAGAGCATTGAACATTCTCGATCCGCTCCTGTGCGACGTGGCAGTTTCTGAGATCATGGTCAATGGTCCGGAGCATATTTTTGTGGAGCGCGGCGGGAAAATTGAAAAATATCCGTGGACCTTTGATTCGACGGCAGAGCTGGAAGAGGTGCTGCGCAGTATCGCCGGACAGGTACACCGTGAGATCAATGAAATGCACCCGATCGTGGATGCCAGACTTCCGGACGGATCACGTGTGAACGGTGTTTACCGAAACGTTGCGATCAATGGTCCAGCCTTGACAATCCGAAAGTTTTCGGATGGTTTTTTGCATCTTGCGGATCTGGAGCGGAACGGAACGGTTTCGGCTGATGGTGCAGAACTGCTGCGAATCCTGGTTGGCTGTGGCTACAATCTGTTTGTGAGCGGCGGCACGTCTTCCGGAAAGACAACGCTGCTGAACGCACTTGCGGAAGCGATCCCGCGACAGGAGCGGGTAGTCGTTGTAGAGGACAGTATGGAACTCAAAATGCAGGAGATCGAAAATATTGTACATATGGAGTGCCGAAGCAGCAACGCAGCCGGTAAAGGCAGCATCACTATGGCGGATCTGATCCGCAGCAGCCTACGTATGCGACCGGATCGCATTATCATCGGCGAGGTGCGTGGCGGTGAAGTGGCGGATATGCTCAATGGCATGAATACCGGACATGCGGGCATGAGCACCGGACATGGAAATTCCGTCAGCGGTATGCTCAAACGACTGGAATCCATGTATTTAATGGCCGTACCGTTGGCAATTGATGCCATTCGCGCGCAGATCGCGGAGGGAATCGACATTCTGGTTCATGTCGAAAAGCTAGATGGTGGGAGACGAAAAATCACAGATATCGTGGAGCTGATCGATTACCGTGATGGCAGGTTCATTCTGAATGAATTGATGAAAATGGGAACGGACGGAGAGCTGAAACGAACGGGAAACCGGTTGCTGCACACACGCAAAGCGGTTCTGAAAGGAGAGTCTTATGTGCGCCGATTATACGAACTCGCCCTTATCGATTGAAAGCCGTATCCGCTTTCTTTGCCTGACAGCTGCGGCCGGGCTTAGTGTCGGTATTCTTTTTTACGACAGGCTTTGGGTCGGAATGCTTCTGGGGGTATGTTTCCTTTGTACTTATCCGGACTATCGGAGGCGAGAAAATGAACGTAGAAAGGCGGCGCTCCTGCTGCAGTTTCGGGATGTGCTGTATGCGTTGTCATCCGCGATCTCTGCCGGAAGACCGATGTCAGAGGCTCTGCAGGAAGCAAGAGAACTCTGCAGTGGGACGTATGAAGACAAAGCGGATATGATACAGGAACTGGACTATATGCTCCGGCGCATCCGGCAGGGACAAGAGGACACGCTTACGGTATTGCGTGATTTCGCGGAGCGCAGCGGACTTGCGGATATTGCGGACTTTGTCAATGTGTATGAGATCTGCCGGGGATCCGGCGGAGATCTGACTGGAGCCATAAATCGAGCGGCAGCGGTCATCGGCGACAAGATTCGCATAGAAGCAGAGCTAAAAGCGCTGATGGCGCAGAAAGCCTTTGAAAGCCGCATCATCGCGTTGGCACCGTTTGCGATGGTATTTCTGATGCGCCTGACGGCACCCGCCTATTTGGAGCCGATGTATGAGACCGGTCGTGGGATCGGCATTACGACCTTTGCGGTCGGAATGATTGCCTGCGCGCTGCTGCTGACAGAAAGGATCAATAAAATTGAAATCTAAAGTCAAAAAAACGATGGAGCAGAATCGAAACGAGATTTTGCGCGCGTTGCCAGGATTTTTGAATCAGTTTCTGCTGCTGCAGGGAAGTGGCATGGTTCCGGCGGCTGCGATGCAGCGGATCGCGGATGGCTATGAACGACTTCCGGCACAGGAACAAAACTATTTTACGCGGGAATTTGTCAGGCTTCGGCAGACTTCTTCGCGAAGCGGACAAAGCTTGCTTGCGGAATTTCGTAAGTTCGGCAGATTTTCCAATGTGCGGGAACTGAATCGCGTGACCGGAATCCTGCTGGAAAATCAGGAGAAGGGAACGGATCTATGCGAAAAGCTTACAGAACAAAGTGATCTGCTTTGGAACTTGCGCAGACAGATCGTGCTCGGACAGATCCGCACCGCAGAAAGCAAGATGAGTTTTCCGCTTGGGATCCTGCTGATCGCGTTGATCGCGATGACGGCAGCGCCTGCCATGCTGCAGATGTAAAAAATAAAGAAGAGAAGGGAGAATCACCATGATGAAAAAAATAAGACAGACGCATCGATATCTTGTCCTCAACAAACGGGGCATGGAGATGATACAGGTAGCGATCCTGATCGCGATCGCTGTGACGCTGGGTCTGATTTTCAAAACGCAGATCACGGACTTTGTTGAAGATACCTTTGGATCGCTCAGCTCTGCAAAGTTTTGACAGAACGGAGGCAGCAGAATGAAATGGATAGAGGCTTCGTTGATATTTCCGCTGACCTGTCTGCTCATGGCCGCGCTGATCGCGCTGATGATGCAGTTCTACCAGGATCTTGACCGGCAGATTACGCGGCACGACGCAGAACGCGGCAAGGTGTTTCAACCGGCGGAGGTGCATCGTATCCGCGTGCAGGATCGGATCCGGCAGACGATGGAACAGGGGCAGGAATGAAGACGATTTTCGGAGATAAAAAAGGTTCCTATCTTGTTTTGCTGACGATCAGTCTGTGCGCTGTGATGATTTTTGTCTCAGCTGTGCTGTTCACATCGGGACAGGAGGCTATCGGAAGTACCGCGCGGAGCTTCGGTGTTCTGTGGGGCAGGAGCGTTCTGGCGGAATACGACCGTACGCTGAAAGACCGATATGGCTTGTTCGGATTTTATGGAGATGCTGTGATGGCGGAAAAAAAACTGAATTTTTACGCAGACTACACCAGCAGCGGCAAACGCTATATCGATTGCCGCGCGGAAAATGTCCGTTTGGAGAATTACGCACTTACGAATGTCGATGTTTTTGAGAAGCAGATACAGGAGGTCGTTCTGTCAGGCGTCCGTCCCGAACCGATCCTTCGTGCGGCGGAGCAGCCGGAGGAAACAGGAAACCGCGTGATCCGCAGCGCATGGATTCTCAACAGTTTGCCGTCGGCCGGACAAAAGGACGGCTTGAACGTAATGAAACTGCTGCAGAATCTTGGCGATGAAATTTCTTTGGAACAGACGGCGGCGCGCGCCGCGGATATCCGCTATATCTTTACATTCTTCAAATATGCCGGAATCGAGGAGGAGACGAAAAAGGAACTCGGCGATACTTTTTTTCACAATGAGGCTGAGTATATTCTTAGCGGAAAAGCAGATGACGAAAAAGCGCGAAAATATGTGCGGCGGGTTCTGATCGCGGTACGAAACACGCTGAACCTGACCTATCTTTACCGCTGCACGGAAAAACGGGAGGCTGCGCTGGCTGCCGCAGAGGCTCTTACACCGGGACCTGCCGCAGTGTTGACGCAGGCCTTGATTTTGGAAAGCTGGGCTTTGATCGAAGCTGAGAATGATCTGCGGCTTCTTGCGGCGGGGGAGTGCGTGGCGCTCCGCAAGAAAGACGAAAATTGGGCGATCTCTCTTGAGAATGTCCTGGCAACGGAATTCAGCGATAAGACCGAGGATGAATCACAAGCAAAGCAGGAAGAAACGTTCATCCGACCGCAAAACACGGCGGGACAAAGCTATGATGACTATCTGAAGCTGCTCATCGCTGCGCTGCCGCAGAAGATCCGCGCGTTGCGCATGATGGATCTGATACAGATCAATTTGAAATACCTGTATAATGGAAGCTTTCTGCTGCGGGATTACTATACCGGGCTGCATTATCAGCTACTGGTAAACGGAAAAACATATGAATTTACAGAAACCTATGACAGACAAAACAACACGGACTTTGCCAAAAATAAAAAGCAGACGCAGAAATAACAAGAGGGGAAGCTATCTGGTCGAGGCTTCCATGTCGCTTCCACTGTTCATCCTGTGCGTGGTCGCGCTGGCACTGGTGATTCGCATCATTGGCATCTGTGAAAATATCGGCTTTACCACCTGCAGACAAATGCGAGAGATCGGAATAAACGCTTATCAAGATTGGAATGTGGTTTCCCTTTGCAAACTCTCCCTTGTCTCAGCAGTGGAAAAAGAAAATCCGGCGCTGCGGAAGTTTACAGTTCGCAATTTTGACTATCTGTATACGGACCGCAGCGCCGGCGGTGTGATCGACGACTTGATCGCCGTGGACACCGAAGCTATCTTTGAGGTGCAGAATCCCATCGGTATCTACGGAAAGATCCGTTTTACGCAGGGACTTTTGACGCGGGGGTTTACCGGCACGGAGCGGCCGCGGGATCCTTTGGACGCGGCAGACTTCGCGGACGGAGAAGCATCCAGATCAGTCGTCGTTTTTCCGAAATACGGCTATCGCTACCACGCGGAGAACTGTCGTTATGTTAAACAGGATTACGTGGGTGAAGAACAGCGTCTGGAAATGGAACTGCGGGATGCGGAGGGAAAGGGCTATACAGCCTGCCGGATCTGCAAAGGAGGTGCCTATGCTTGAAAAACGAATCATAAATCTCAGAAGCGCAGCATTTGCGGATTCGTATATCCGGGAGATACTTCTGAACGGAAGTTGCGACGAGATCCTGCCGTTCAGCCTGCTGCAGGCGGAAACCTACTGCTTCGGGGTCTATCATACAGCGGGATACCTGCGCTTACGCCATATGGAAAGGATGAATGCGGAGCAGATCCTGCTATTGGCCGAAAAAATCCTTCGACTGATCGATGGATGCAGAGACTGCCTCCTGTTTCCGGAGGATTATGTTCTGAATCCGGATACGTTGTATGTCCGTCGGGATCTTTCTGAGATCCGGTTGGCATATCTTCCGATGCGTGGAAAGGGGAACGTCCGTAAGAGCCTGCAATATCTGCTTGCGGAACTGAAACCGCTTGTAACCGGAAACGGGGTACAGAGTCTGAAATTTCTGGAGCGGCTCCTGGAGCGTGAGGATCGGAGGACAAATCAACTCATCGGCTGTCTGGAAGAACGACGGCGCGAAATCGCGCTCCTTGCATAAAAATGCCGCTGCCGCATATACATAGGAAAAAAAGAAAACTGCGGTAAGGGAGGAAATGGGATGCCGGCGAGGAAGATCAGGAGAAAAATCAGAAAAAGAAGACCTGCAAGTGAAAATTCCGGGGTGAAATTGTCCCTGTTTCTTGGTATAATACTTTTGGCGGTTGGTTTGGGCTTTTTAACGGCTCGGTTCGTGATCGGTCCGCTGCTTGGCTATAACGCCGAAGAAAGTCCCACGCAGGAGCTGACGGAAAAAACAGATGCGGACGCAGGCGCAGAGGATGCGGACGCTGCGGATCCGACCGATACCGCTCCGTCCAGCGAA
Source organism: Firmicutes bacterium UBA6418 (assembly GCA_002439735.1). Lineage (GTDB taxonomy): Bacteria > Bacillota > Clostridia > Peptostreptococcales > Anaerovoracaceae > CAG-238. The sequence goes on from DJPG01000073.1 coordinate 16,596, forward strand.
GAAGGCTATGCTTTGCAGTTTGGCGCGTTTTCCAGCAAGGAGGCTGCGCAGGAACTTTCGGACGCTCTGCAGGCAAAAGGGATCAAGACCAGCGTTGTAGAGATCGATCATGTGTTCAAAGTCATGAGTCCGATCACAGAGAAAAAAGAGACCGCTCTGCAGAATCTTGAAAAAGTAAAAGACAAGGAGATCACCGATGTGTTCATTACCGCAGTCGGTGCATAACAAACAGAATGAAGGAAATCTTAGTTGCAGAAAATTCCGGTTTTTGTTTCGGAGTGAAACAGGCGTTGGAAAAAACAGAAGCACAGATCCGGCAAAAAAAGGCGGATCAAACAGAAGGAAAACTCTATACCTGGGGACCGCTGATCCACAACCAGGCGGTTACGGACGCTCTGGCGAAACAGGGCGTACAGATCACGGAAAGCTTTGAACCGGTTGCCGAAAATGATACACTGATTGTGCGTTCGCACGGAGAATCCAAAAAATTTTTTGCGGAAGCTGCCGGACGCGGCATCCGCATCGTAGATGCGACCTGCCCTTTTGTAAAAAAAATTCATGATCTGGTCGAAAAGGCCTATGCGGACGGCTATCAGGTCGTGATCCTCGGTGACGCGGAACATCCGGAAGTCCGAGGCATCAACGGCTGGTGCGGGAATCAAGCACTGGTGGTTTCGTCAGCGGAAGAGGCACGTGCGTTAAAGGAGGACAACCTTTTCGTTGTTTGCCAGACAACCATCAGGCGTCAGTTGTTGGATGATGTCGAAGCTGTCTTTGCAGCCGCAGGAAAACAGATGGTCATTCACAATACCATTTGCAGCGCCACCACGCTCAGACAGAATAGCTGTATGAAACTGGCAGAAATCTGCGATTGCTTCCTTGTGATCGGTGGCAAGAACAGTTCCAATACGCAAAAACTCGCTGAAATTGCAAAAAAAAGGTGTAAAAAAGTATTTTTTATTGAAAAAATCGAAGATTTACCGTTGCACAAAATCGCAAAGTATAATAAAATAGGAGTTGCAGCAGGTGCATCGACGCCTGCATGCGTAATTAAGGAGGTTATTGCTACCATGAGTGAAAACATCACTGAAATGAACATGATGGACTTAATGGACGACATCGAAAAGTCCTTAAGACTACCAAGAATCGGCGAAACTGTTAACGGAAAGGTACATCAAGTTACTGACAAAGAGATCATCGTTAACATGGGATGCAAAAAAGACGGAGTAATTCCGAAAGAAGAAGTAACATTGGAAGGAGACCAGAAGCTAACAGATTTATTCAAAGAAGGCGATGAAATCCAGGCGAAAGTTATCAAGACAGATGACGGTGAAGGCGTGATTTTACTTTCTAAGAAGAAATTAGAAGTCAATGAACACTGGAATGAAATCATTGAAGCGCTTGAGAACAAATCGATTATTAACGTGAAAGTGGTTAAGCAGGTGAATGGTGGCGTAATTGCGGCATATAAAGAAGTATCCGGATTTATTCCTCTGTCCCAGCTTTCCGACAAATACGTTGAGAACGCTGAAGAATTTATCGGTCAGGAGCTTCCGGTCATCGTTACCAGAGTTGATCAGAAGAGAGGCAGAGCTGTATTCTCCCATAAGGCTGTCCTGTTAGAAGAAAAGAAGCAGAGAGAAAAAGAAGTCTGGGATAAGCTTCAGGTGGGCGATATCGTAGAAGGCACGGTTATGAGATTTACCGACTACGGCGCATTCGTAGATTTGGGCGGCATCGACGGACTGCTTCACATCTCCGAGATTTCCTGGGGCAAGCTGAAACATCCGCAGGAAGTTCTTGCGATCGGCGACAAGGTTAAGGTTAAGATCTTATCCATGAACGATGAAAAGGGAAAGATTTCCTTGGGCTTAAAGCAGACCACACCGGAACCATGGTCCGTGATCAATGAAAAATATCAGATCGGACAGGTTGTTAGCGGTAAGGTTGTTCAGATTAAAGAATACGGTGCATTTGTAGAACTGGAACCGGGTCTTGACGGACTGGTACATATCTCCGAAGTTGCGCATAAGAGAGTGAATGACATTGCGGACGAATTGACCGTTGGACAAACTGTGAACGCAAAGATCCTCGACATCGATACCGACCGTAAGAGAATCAGTCTCAGTATCAAGCAGACTCTGGATGATTCTGCAGAAGAAGCAGAAGAAGATTATCAGGAAGAAGACGAAGAATAAGAATAAAGAAAAAGCATCGTCATTTTATGAGAAAACAAAGAAGAGAGCCGTTTTTACGGCTCTCTGATTTTGTTTTTGGTGTTTTGCGGGCAAGCAGTTTACGATCTAGCTTCTTGCTCCGGCAGTTTTGGGTTGACCCATACGGTGCGATTGTTGGTGAAGATCACCATGCCCGGCTTGGCGCCGGCCGGTTTTTTGACATACTTGACCGGAACATAATCGACGGGCACGTTTTCGGAGCTGCGTGCTTTGCTGTGATAAGCGGCGATGGCGGCCGCTTCAAAGATTGCGGTTTCGTCCGGCTGCACGTCGGCGCACTGCACGATGACGTGAGAACCGGGAATATCCTTGGTATGCAGCCAGAGATCTTTTTTGCCTGCGGTCTTGAACGTAAGAACATCATTTTCTTTATTGTTGCGACCGACGAGTACGGTCATACCGTTGGTCAGTGTGTACTGATACGGTTCCGGCTTATACTTCTTTTCGTGGAAACCGCCGTTCTGTTTTCGGCGGCGCAGGTAGCCGGTTTCGATCAGTTCGGTGCGCAGTGCGTCGATCTCCTTGACGTCTTCCGTGTTTTCAAGAAAGGCGAGCACAGATTCCAGATAACGGATCTCCCCGTCATTTTCCAGGAGTTGGATCTGCTTCTCTTTGACCGCAGTCTTGGCCTTTGCATACCTCTTGAAATAATGCTGCGCATTCTTGGCAGGCGTCAGCTTGACGTCCAAAGGGATCTCAATTTCCTTTCCGTCATAGTAATTGATGACACGGACGGACTTCATTCCGGGCTGAACCAGATGCAGATTTGCGGTCAAGAGCTCACCAAATAATCGCAGATCTTCAGAATCCTCTGCCTTGAGCAGATCCTCGGAGAGACGTTTTTTCTTCAGGTACATTTTGTCCAGACTTGCGGTCACGGATTTGATCAGATCGTGGGATTTTTGCCGGCCTTGGTTTGAGGAATCCTTTTTGGAAAAAAAGTATGCGAGCGCGGCGCTCATGCTGCCAAAGGTCTGTGTTTCATAGTTTGCGGCATAGTCGCGCAGCGGAACCGGATAGAATTCCACCGGATGCTGCTTGTCATCCTCATAAACATAGGCCACTTGGATCCCTGCTTCGATCTGCGCGCGGACTTGTTCAAAATAGGCGGCGCGATCCGCGCCTGTGTGCAGAGCCAGTTCTCCGGCAAAGGCCGGCGCGATACCGCCGATCGCCTGCAGGATCGCTTTGCTGTCTGACGGCAGAGCAGCGACCGCTTCCGCTGTGATTTCGCGGAACGGCGTTTTGTCTTGTGCCGGCGGATATTGATAGATAAGACCCGGCAGGATCTGCCGCACGCGGTTGACATCAAAGGAGATCCGTTTGATGGCGTCGATGATCTTCCCGGTCGCCAGATCGATCAGCACGATATTGCTGTGCTTGCCCATGATCTCAAAGATCAGCTTTTTGGAAACCGTAAAGCCGAGCTCGTTCAGCGTTTCCAGCGAGATCTCGATGATACGTTCCGAATCCTTTTGTGCAACATCTGTAATGCGTCCGCCCTGCAGATGCTTGCGCAGCAGCATGCAGAACGAAAGCGGTGCCGGCGGATTGACCGGATTGGATTCAATGAAATGCACGCGTGCATGTGCTGAACCGGCTGAGGCAAACAGCTTGCGGTTGCCGTTTTTGGTATGGATATGAAAGACGAGTTCATCTGCCTCCGGCTGATAAACCTTCTCGATTTTTCCCAGTAAAATAGTGTTTTGCAGTTCCCGGACGACCGCCCGGGTAACGATTCCGTCGTAAGCCACAGAGTTTCTCCTTTCGATTGCTTGTGTGTCCGGATCTTGCGTGTGACGCAGAAAAAGAACACTTGTTTTCGGGCCGATGATTATGGTAAAAGAAAAAGGACAAGAGGACAAGTCAGCGAGCGGTTGGACCCCGAAGGTACTGGTTGCATACATAAAAAAATAACCGCCCAACGGCAAGGTCAGCGGTTATTTTAGAAAATAACTAACGTGGTCAGCCGTTCGGCTTTCCTCTTGTTCTCATTCTATCACAGAAAAAATAAAAATGCAAGCGCTGAAGGACAAAAGTGCGCATAAGAAAAAGAAGCAGAACGCTAAGGAAAAAAGGTTCTGATATTTTTCTCACAAGAAGCCTCTTGCCAAGAGGCTTCTTTTTAGGTACAATATTCTCCGGAATCATACAGAAAAAACAAAAAAAGAGAGGTAAACGGGGTATGATCAAAAGTATGACAGGCTTCGGCAGAGGAGAATATACGGACGGCAAGCGCAATATGGTGGTCGAGATCAAGACCGTCAACCATCGCTATTCGGATATTACCGTGAAAATGCCACGTCGCTATGCCTTTGCGGAAGATAAAATCAAGAGCGCGGTGAAAGAACATATCCGCCGCGGCAAAGCGGATGTCTCCATCATGGTGGAAAACATCGGCGACAGCGATGTCAGCATTCAAATGAATGAAGCGCTGGCAAAACAGTATTTGGAAAAGATGATGAATTTGCGCAACGTGCTCGGAAATCCGGAGGGATTTGACGATCAGCTTTCTCTGCTGCAGATCGCCGGACTTCCGGACGTCATGAAGGTCACACCGGCAGTGGAAGATGAAGAAGAGATCATCCGGGCACTGTTAATCCCGACGCTGCAGGCCGCGGAGAATCTGGATCAGATGCGCGCAGCCGAGGGTGCGAAGCTGGCGGAGGATCTGCTGGAAAAGGGCGAGCATCTCCAGGAACTTCTGGATCAGATTACAGAACGTGCGCCGCAGGTCGCAAGTGATTATACCATCAAACTGCGGGATCGTATTACCGAACTCCTCGGAAACAGTGTGCAGATCCCGGAAGATCGAATTCTGGTAGAAGCCGCGATTTTCGCGGATAAATGCGCGATTGATGAAGAAATCACCAGGCTGAACAGCCACATTCTCCAGCTGCGACAGATTGTGACCAAGAGTACCCAGCCGGACGGTAAGAAGCTGGATTTCCTGGTGCAGGAAATGAACCGGGAAGCGAATACCATCGGCTCCAAAGCGAATGACATCACCATCACCGGTTACATGCTGGATTTGAAAAGCGAAATCGAGAAGATCCGCGAGCAGGTGCAGAATATCGAATAATCACCTTTCACAAAGTCAAAAGAAATTTATTTTGGCTACTTGAAACAAGTAGGATTTTGTGATAGAATATAAATTCAGATTTACGAAGATATGCAGATACACAGACGGCAGGAGTTTTTATGAATTTAGAAGAAAGACATAAGGGAAAACTATTTATTCTTTCCGGGCCATCCGGTGCGGGAAAGGGGACGATCTGTAAGGAGCTGCTCGCGCAGACGGATCTTCAGCTTTCGATCTCCATGACGACACGGAAGCCCAGAGAGGGTGAGATCCACGGCGTTCACTATTACTTTGTAACGGAAGAAGAATTCGTGGAACGCATCGGAGCCGATGGATTTTTGGAACATGCCCAGGTCTATGGCCGCCGATACGGAACCCCAAAGGAACCTGTCCTCGAAAAATTAAAGCAAGGCATTGATGTGATACTGGAAATCGATATTCAAGGCGCTCTGAAAGTCAAAGAGAACTATCCGGATGGTGTATTCATTTTCATTCTGCCGCCATCTATGGCAGAATTGCGGAAGCGTTTGACGGGGCGCGGGACGGAAACGGCAGAAGCCATCGAAATGCGCCTGGGCGAAACATTGAAAGAACTTTCCTTTATCGAAAAATATGATTATTGTGTGGTGAACGGAGAACTGGATGAAGCCGTATCGCGTGTCAAAGCGATCGTGGTTGCGGAGCATTCGAGAGTCACCATGACTGCTGACGAATTGGTTAAAAAGTATAAGGAGGAATGAATCATGTTATATCCATCCATTAACGAACTCAGAAAAAAGGCAGACAGCCGCTACACGCTGGTGATCTTAGCCGCCAAAAGAGCGCGCGACATCATCGACGGCAAGCCGATCCTGACCGATGTTGACATCGATCGACCGGTTTCCATCGCGGCGCACGAGATCGCAGAAGACCTGATCACTTATAAGAGAAACGCCGAAGACTTGTAAAGACTATTCCGGGAGACCCCTGCAGCGCATCCGCTTGCAGGGGCTTTTTGGCTATACACAATCAATATACGTGCAGAAAGACGGCATTTCGTTAGGCAAACTTTTGTCCGACAGGCCGGCAGTACGCAGGCTTTGGAGAAGGAACAAACATGAACTGGACTGAATTTGAACAGCAATACGCAAACAAGCTGACCGAACAGCAAAAAAGAGCCGTACAAAAAGTCAACGGCCCGGTGCTGCTGCTCGCGGTGCCGGGATCCGGCAAAACGACGGTTCTGGTGACGCGTCTTGGATATAT
>DJPG01000073.1:23219-23485 GCA_002439735.1 Firmicutes bacterium UBA6418
CTTTGCCGCGGCATTGAGCCGGAGAAGGTGCTCACGGTGACTTATACCGTTGCCGCGACGAAAGACCTGGCGGCTCGCTGCGCCTCGTATTTTGGAGAAGAACTTGCACAGCGTTTTGAATTCAGGACAATCAACGGAATCTGCGCCAAGATCATCCAATATTACGGAAGACAATACGGCCGAAGCCCTTTCTCGCTGGCGAGCGATGAGAAACAGACCGCGGCGCTGCTGTCTGCCATCTATCAGGAGACGGAGCATGCATATCC
>DJPG01000132.1:0-8752 GCA_002439735.1 Firmicutes bacterium UBA6418
AAATCCCGCGGCAGATCTTCGGATTCCGCATAACATTCATAAAGATTTTATCATCCGTAAACGGAAGGAATTTGGGGGAATCATAGATCGCGTTGTTTCGATCGTTTTCGGTCATAAATAGCTCCTTTCGGGGAGTAAGCCCGCGCGACAGCTTTACTCTTACAGCAAAGAAAATGAACGGACTTGCCATGGCGAAAAGCAGTGTATCCGTTGAGCTTATACAGAATCTGTAAATTGATAATAACATGATATGGAATTAAATGCAAGGGATATAATGGATTATACGGCCGAGGAAGTTTCGACAAAATCCGACGAACCCGAAACCGAAGGTTAGAAGAAGATGTGCTGCGAGTCCTTGCAAAAAAGTTTAGTTAAAGAGACCTTCCGCTTGCCTGACATAAAGTTTGGCAAGGGAAGTTTTGTTTTTTTGCGCGCGCATACAGGATAGAGTTGTTTCTTGCCGCAAAATCAAGTATACTAGTACTATAGAAGTTGTGCGTGAAAGGAGTGTAGAAAGGATGAGACTGGCTGCAGAGCAGACATCGAAGGCGAAAAAGATCTCTCTTGGGATAGAGGATTTTAAAGAAATCATCGATAAAAACGGATATTATGTCGATAAGACATGGATGATACAGGAATTGCTCAAAAGCAACGCCAAGGTGAGCCTGTTCACACGTCCGCGGCGCTTTGGCAAGACGTTGAACCAGAGTATGATCCGACGTTTTTTTGAAGACGAGCGAACACAAGACGGGGAAAAGATCGACAACGGCTATCTTTTTGAAGACCTTGCGATCACGACATGCAGCGAGGAGATTCTTGCGCATCAGCAGCGCTACCCGGTGATCTCCATGACTTTAAAGTCAGCGAAACAGAAGGACTATCATCTGGCGTATGAAGAACTGAAAAAAAGGATCAGTGAAGAATACAAGAGACATCAATATGTCTTAATCGGTGATGCGCTGTCCGAGGATGAAAAGGAAAGGTTTCAAAACATCGCGGCTTTACAGCCGGAGGAAAGCCTGTATCAGGATGCACTGGGCTTCTTATCGGCGTGTCTGGCGAAGTATCACGGCAGGAATGTGTGGATCCTGATCGATGAATATGATGTGCCGTTGGAAAACGCTTACCTTCAAGGCTTTTACGATGAAATGCTCATGTTTATCCGCTCTTTGCTTGAATCGGCGCTTAAGACAAATCCATACCTTGAAACAGGCATCATCACCGGATGCCTGCGGATCAGCCGTGAGAGCATCTTTACCGGGCTGAACAATCTGGAAGTACACTCGATCCTCAGCCCGAATTATGCCGATTGCTTTGGATTTACAGAATCCGAGGCGGAAAAAATGATGGCGTACTATGCACTTTCGGATAAATATGCAGAATTGAAAGAGTGGTACGACGGCTATCGGTTCGGCAACGTGGAAATCTATAATCCCTGGAGCATTTTGCATTACATCCGCATGGCACAAGGTGATCGAAGCTATCTCCCTCGTCCGTATTGGTCCAACACCTCATCGAACAGTATTGTGCGGGAGCTGGTGCAGACAGCAGATGCTGGGACACGAAACGAGCTGGAAATCCTGATAAACGGCGGCAGCATCGAAAAGCCGGTGCATGAGGAGATCACTTACGGTGATATCTATGATTCACAGGACAATCTATGGAACTTTCTGTTCTTTACCGGCTATCTGAAAGCCGGTGCGCAAAGACTGGAAGAAGAACAAATTTATTTGGAACTCAAGATTCCGAATCGCGAGATCAAAGCGGTGTACCGACAATCCATTACCGCATGGTTCCACGAAAGAGTGCGCCATACGGATGTCAACGTACTGATGCGCGCATTGGAGACAGGGGACTGCGAAACCGCGGCGGAATTTCTTCGCCGACAGCTGATGGAGACCATCAGCTATTATGACTACGCGGAAAACTATTATCACGGATTTTTGGCAGGGCTTTTGAGTGCGGCAAGCGGCTATCAGGTCGTTTCTAACCGCGAGAGCGGAACCGGCAGGCCGGATCTTGTACTGATAGAACGGAAATTCATGGGACGCGCCGTCATTCTGGAGATCAAGATCGCGAAGACCTTCCGTGAAATGCAGGCAAAGTGCGAAGAAGGCCTGGCACAGATCAAGGCAGGAAACTATGCGCAGCCGCTGGAGGATGAGGGCTATCAGGAAATCCTCCAATATGCGATCTGCTTTTTCAAAAAAGGCTGCATGATCCAAAGGGCACAGTAACGAGAAACCCCTGCCGGTGTTTTCTGTTTGAAACAGGAGCACCCGCAGGGGTTTTGGAATAGAAAAACATTCATTAGGTATTTGCAAGTTTGATCAGAGCGCTTCGAGCGGATTTTGCTCGCCGGCCTCGAAGGCGCGTACCGATTCGAATACACAGCGGCACATTTGTGAGACGGCGGAGTCTGTGTAAAATGCGGTATGCGGCGAAAGAATGACATTCGGGAAGCTTTTTAAGATTGCCATTTGACGATTTGCCAGGACTTCACCGCTGCGGTTCAGGAAGTAAAGTCCGGCTTCATCTTCCAGAACGTCTAAGGCTGCGCCGCCGATCTTTCCGGATTCGATCCCTTCGATCAGAGCATCTATATCGACCAGGGTGCCTCTGGCCGCATTGACGATCATCATGCCGTCTTTCATCTTTGCTAAAGCATCGTGGTCGATCAGATGATAGTTATCTGCGGTTGCCGGCGCATGCAGGGTAAGAAGATCGGAATTCTCAAGCAGCGTCTCAAGCGGAACATATTCCACATATTTGGAAACTTCCGCGTTCGGATAAATATCATAAGCAAGGATCTTGCAGCCGAATCCGCTTAAATGCTTGATCACGGTCTTGCCGATCCGGCCGGTACCGATAACGCCGACCGTACATTCGGACAACTCGCGGCCCATCTTGCCCTTGAAGGAAAAATCCTGCACTTCAACTCTTTTCATGATATGCGCAAAACGGCGGCATACCATGAGCATGAGCATGATCGCGTAATTGGCAACGCTGTCAGGTGAATACTGCGAATGTCCGACCTTGATACCGAGTTCCTTACACTTTTGCAGATTGATATGATCGGTACCGATGCTTCGAGTGAGAAGGTATTTGACACCGTTGGCGGCGAAAGCTTCCAGCATTTCATCGGTGCATTCGGATGCCAGAATAGAAACCGCTTCGTGCCCCTTTACCATCGGAATATTTTCCACACTTTGATAATCGGCATAGCCGGTATAAGCAAAGCCGTACTCTTCCGAAAGCTTGTCAAAGAAAAACTTTTCGTCAAATTCTCTGAGGTTGTAGATAAATATTTTCATCTTGTTCACCCTGTTCCTTACTTTTCGCCAAACATTTTTTTCAGCCTGCGGATTCCCTCGCGAATGGCTTCCTCACTGGAAGCGTAGGAGAAGCGGAGATAACCTTCGCCGCCCTCGCCGAAGGCGCTGCCCGGCGTAGTGAGCACCTGCACTTCATCCAGGATCTTAACCGCCAGGTCCTGCGAAGGCATCGCGAAACTCTTTACATTCGGGAATGCGTAGAACGCGCCGCCCGGCATGATGCAGGAAAATCCCTGAATCTGATTCAAACCTTCTACCAGGATGTTGCGCCTCTTTTCATATTCTCTGCACATGACATCCACAGAGTCCTGCGGTCCGAGGATCGCTGCCGCTGCTGCCTTCTGGCAAGCCGCCGTAACACTGGAACCCATGCTTTCCTGCAGCAGCGTCATTCTTTCACGTACTGCGACTGGGGCGACAATGTAGCCGATTCTCCAACCGGTCATAGCATAGGACTTAGAAAAGCTGTTCACGGTGATGACGTGATCCTTCATTTCCGGAATGGACGCGATGCTGAAGCTCTTTTGGCCATCGTAGATAATCGCTTCATACGGTTCGTCAGAAATAACGATCAGATTATATTCTAAAGCAACCTTCGCAATTTCACGGATATCCTGCTCCGTAAGAACGGAACCGGTAGGATTGCAAGGTGAGTTGATCAGGACTGCTTTTGTTTTCGCTGTGATTTTTTCTTTAATATCCTGTACGGTGACACGGAATCCGTTTGCTTCTTTGGTAGGAACGACCACGGACTTACCGCCCGCGATATGGACATATCCGAAATAGTTTGGGAAACATGGGGTTGGGATGATGACTTCATCTTCCGGTTCCAGAATGGCTTCCATGGTTAAAAGCAAAGCTTGACCGGCGCCGAAGGTAACGTGGATGTTGTCCTCTGTTACATAGGACATGCCATTATAATCTCTCATTTTTGCCGCTAATGCGCTGAGCAGCGGCTGGATCCCCTGGTTGGAAACATACTTTGTCCAACCGGTCTGCAGGGCGTGGCAGCCTTCATCAATGATGTTCTGCGGAGTAGGAAAATCCGGTTCCCCTAAACCGAAGCTAACAACGTTGTCATACTTAGATGCTAAAACCGTCATGGCCCGGATGCCGGAAGTCGGCATGCTCAGAGCGCGGCTGCTGATTTTTATCATGTCTATCTCCTTTGAAAACACAGAGCTGCTTTCGCAGCCCTGTATATTTTTGTGAAAACAATTTACTTTTTGCGATAACTTAACTTTTAATGATGGAATGATAGGTTTTATTTTGCCTTCGGAAGGAAATTCGGGTCAGCCGGAAGTTCGCCTTTCTGATATCTGTCACGGATTTCTCTCCAGGTTTCCGTACCCTTCCAACCGAATTTATCCGGGTCAAAGATCGGGTCTTTACCTGCTTTTTTCTGCTCTTCGAAGTCTTCCAGCAGCTTCTTAGCCAGCGGCAGGCAAGTCAGCAGGAAGATCATGTTGCCCCAGGTGATCAAGCCGATACCGACATCACCGAAGTTCCACGCGGTCGTGCTGTCCATCACGCCGGCCAGCACAACGAAGGCCAGGAACACAACGTGAAGGGTTACGGACGCCCACTTCGGAACGGATTCCCTGAAGAAGTACGTCAGGGTGGATTCGCAGTTGTACATCTGGTTCATACAAGTTGTAAATGCGAAGAATACCAGCGCGATGGAAACGAAATGCGGTCCCCAGGAGAATACAGTGCCGATCGCAGCCTGTACCCATGGAGCGCCTGGGCTTGTATTGCCGACCAGGTTCGCGGATTCGATGAGCAGATTGCCGTCTGCGCCGACACAATTGAAGGTATTGGTCAGGATCATGATGATACCGGTAGCGGTGCATACAAAGAGTGTATCGATGTATACGGAGAAGGACTGGATCAGACCCTGTTTCGCCGGGTGGGATACTTCCGCGGAACCTGCGGACGGAGTTGCGGTGGACATACCGGTTTCGGATGAATATACGGCACGTTTGGTTCCCCAGATCACTGCACTGCCGAGTGTGCCGCCGAATACGGATTCCGGTACGAACGCGGACTTGAAGACAAGACCGAATGCGGCCGGAAGCTGTGCGATGTTCATAAATAAGATGATCAGGGAAACGATGATGTAAGCAGCTGCCATAACCGGAACGACCACTTCCGCGAAACGGCCGATTCTCTTGGAACCGCCGAACGCGAGATAAGCAAGGAATGCAGCCATAACAACGGCCGTTACCCATAATGGAATACCGAAGGCCGAATCAAGAGCCTGTGCGCAGGCATTTGCCTGAAGGCAGTTCTGCGTCATAGCTTCTGCGATAATGAAGATGATTCCGTAAACAATACCTAACGTTCTGCAGTTTGAACGTTTTCCCATATAATAAGCAGCATTGCCTCGATATTCGCCGTCATGCTTTTCCTTGTAAAGCTGGGACATGGAACATTCTACGAACGTGGTAGCAGCGCCGAAGATGGCGACCATCCACATCCAGAACAGTGCGCCCGGACCACCGAAGCAGATACCGGTAGCAACGCCGGCGATATTACCAGTGCCTACACGGCCGGCGATCGCCAGACAGAAAGCCTGGAAGGATGAAAGTCCGTGTTCGGAAGACTGACTGCCGAACAGCATTTTTACCATGATCTTGATGTGCCGGATCTGCGGTGCGCGGAGTACGATGGTAAATAATAATCCCGCGCCGAGACAAAGAACCGGTAAAGGGGTTGACCACAATATATCATTTAGTGTGGCTACGATGGAATTAAAAGCTTGCATAGATAACCTCCTTCTTGCGTGTGATATTTTTTTATCAGAAAAACCTTACCGCAAAGATTGTGCCAAGAAAGGAATCCTTGATTTGACTTGTTTTTAACGAATGGAGAGTAAAAATGCGATGTCAAATTCGTTTCAAAACAGTCAACAGCGGTTCAAGAACGGTGTGCGATGCGGAATTTGCAAGAGATGCTCTTTCTGCAAGACAAAAAATAAGACATTGACAAGCGTTTTTTTTGAAGGTAATATAAAATGCAATTATGGCAGACGTAAAACAACTTTATAACCAAAGGAGGCATTCTCAAATGAAAGCATTACAATATGTGGGTGCAAAAAGGGTCGAGGTCAAAGACGTACCGGTCATACCTCCGGCACCGGGACAAGCCAAAATCAGAGTTACTTATTGCGGGGTATGCGGATCCGATATCGGGATCTATTCCGGGAAACATCCGCGGGCAAAAGCGCCGCTGACTATCGGTCATGAGTTTGTCGGCGTGATCGAGGAAATAAACGGGGAAGCAAACGGTTTAAAGATCGGTGATCGGGTTGCGGCGTATCCGCTGCTTTCCTGCGGGACCTGCTACGCATGCAGAACAGGAAAAAATTACATCTGCAGACAGCTCAGACTGATCGGAATCGATTTGGACGGCGGCATGGCAGAATACGTGAACTGCAGTACGGATGCGTTATTCCGCCTTCCGGAAAATGTACCGGGTGCGGTTTGCGCCGTGATCGAACCGCTTGCGGTCGCGGTGCACAGCGTGCGCAGATCAAGATTTAAACCGTTGGATTCGACCGCCATCATCGGCGCGGGACCGATTGGGATCTTAGTAGGGCTGGTCCTGAAAGAAAGCGGAGCTTCCAGGATCATCGTATCCGACATTTCAGAAGCAAGACTGGCGCTGTGCAGAGAGTTTGGCTTCGAGACCGTTGACAGCCGAACCGAGTCACTTGCCGAATATGTCGGCAAAACGACCGGAGGCGAAGGCGTAAACATCGTATATGAATGTTCCGGTGTCGCTGCGGGAGCAGAGGAAATGACCTATCCCGTCTGCGCGGACGGCATGATCTGTCTGGTCGGCGTTCATAAAGAAGCGCGCAGCGTGATGCTTTCCGACATGCATTTCCGTGAACTGAATCTGACTGCAACACGCGTTTACGAAAAAGAGGAATTCCGCCAGACCGTTGATTATATAGCCAGGATTTCGGAGGAAGCCGCGAAGATCGTGACTGATGTGATCCCGCTGGAAGAAAGCGAGAATGTCTTTGAATATATTGCAGATCCTGCCAATGCCGCCATGAAGGTGGTCATCAAATGCAGCAAGGAGGAAACAAAATGAACTTATTTGATTTAAGCGGAAAAAGGGCGATCGTAACAGGAGGAACACGAGGCCTGGGACACGGTATGGCAGAGGGACTGCTGGAAGCAGGCGCGGCAGTTGTGATCATCGGAACAAGCCATACGGTCCATACAGTGGCGGAGGAGTTTTGCAGCCGAGGCCTTTTGTGCAAAGGCGTGATCGCGGACTTGAGCGATGAAACGCAGCGGCTCTCTGCGTTTGAAGAGGCGGTACGACTTTTGGGTGGCCTGGATATCCTGGTGAACTGCGCCGGGATCCAGCGCAGACATCCGGTGCAGGAATTCCCGATGGAGGATTGGGATGCCGTGCTTGCGACCAACCTGACGGCTTCCTTCCATCTCAGTCAGCTTGCGGCGAAGGAATACCTAAAGAAAGAACAGCCTTACGGAAAGATCATCAATGTCGCGTCGATGCTTTCTTTCTTCGGCGGAAATACGGTGGTTGCCTATGCGGCATCTAAGGGCGGGATCGCGCAGATGACCAAGGCTTTCTGCAATGAACTTGCGGCAAAAGGGATCAACGTCAACGCGATCGCGCCGGGATACATGGATACGAAACTGAACACGGCACTTACCGATCCGAATAACCCTCGTTTCAAGGAGATCACCGACCGGATCCCGGCCGGAAGATGGGGCAACGCGGATGATATGAAAGGCGCGACGGTTTTTCTGGCGTCGGCTGCCTCGGATTACGTGCATGGCGCGATCATTCCGGTTGATGGAGGATATCTTGTAAAGTGATCACATTCGAATATAAGGGCAGCATCGATGGGAGCCAAAATAACCGGATGACTCCCATTTTAGTTTTGACAAAAAATGCAAAAAAGGGTTGGCATAAATATTGCTTAATATTTTTTCACAAACCCTAAAATACTTCGGATAGCCGAAGCAGGACTGAAGTAGGAGAACGAACAAAGGAGAAAAAATGGCAAAGTACAAAGTTGTGATCACCGATCACGAGTATGACAACATTGAAAACGAAAAACAGGCGCTCAGTGAGTTGGACGTGGAACTGCTGGACTGTCAGTACAAAGATCCGAAAGACATTTTGAAGGTGGCAAAGGATGCGGATGCGCTGATCATCCAGTATGCGAAGATGCCGCGGGAACTGGTGGAGCAGTTGGACAAGTGCAAGGTCATCGCGCGCTACGCGACCGGGTTTGACGGCATTGACCTGGAAGCTTGTACCGAAAAAGGCATTTATGTTTGCAATGTTTCCGACTATTGCAGAGAAGAAGTTTCGACTTACGCGCTATCTTTACTTTTGGAAATGGCAACACGCGTCGGAAAGCA
>DJPG01000132.1:8821-9889 GCA_002439735.1 Firmicutes bacterium UBA6418
CAGCCTAAAGAACCAGGTCATCGGCGTCGTCAGCTTCGGAAGGATCGCACGCAGCTATATCGACAAGATCAAACCGCTTTGCGACAATATCTGGGTTTATGATGCCTATGTGGAGCCTGATGCAATTTTGCAGTACGGCGCCGTTCCGAAAACACTGGATGAAATCTACGCGGGAGCTGATTATATCTCCCTGCATTGCCCACTGACAGAAGAAACCCACCATCTGATCAACAAAGACGCTTTCCGCAAAATGAAAAAATCCGCGGTTCTGATCAATGTGGCCAGAGGCGCGGTCGTATCGGAAGAGGATCTGGTATGGGCATTGGAAAACGGCGAGATCGCGGGAGCCGCATTAGACGTACTGGAACAGGAACCGCCGGAAAAAGACAATCCGTTGTTCAAGTTTGAGAATGTCATCATATCACCGCACTCCGCATGGTATTCGGAAGAGTCCCAGGCCGTGCTGCAAAGGACGCCGGCAGAAGATGTCGTACGCGTTCTGAAAGGGCAGCTGCCGCTGAATCTGGTAAACAAGGAAATCCTCGACAAAAAATAGTGCCGTAAAGCGGAGAAAAAGTATCAATCAAACAAAGCAGAGCAGCGGGGAGTAAACATGAAACTTCAAGAAAAAAACAGAATTCATTACACCTTTTTGATTGACGATGAGAATAAACTCATACCATGTGACGATGCGGCGCAGGATTTCCTGCAGTCGATCGATGCCAACAGCATCGGCGAACAGATCCTGAAATTGAAATTGAACTGTGCGATGACCATGTCAACGGTGATGTTGAACAATATCAGCTACAGTTTAAAGGTGATCCCGACGAACATTGCCTATGAAAATTCAGAACGGCACGCGTCTTTCCTGTCAACGATCACCCATATTGTCATCATGCAGAACCAGTTTCTTTTGGCAGAACTTCTGCATGACATCGGAAAGTATATGGTCTACTCAAAAGAGTTTGAAAAAATCATCGAAGTTTATGATGATGCCATTTACATCAACAACGAAAAAGGTGACCCGCTCTGCTTCAATGAGCGTTATCTGGAAGCAACGCACTTTTC
>DJPG01000020.1 GCA_002439735.1 Firmicutes bacterium UBA6418
TAATTTCCTTCGGGTTGTATTCCAAATCCGCCAGGTCTTTCTTGCTTGTGCAGGAAAGACGAAAGGTATGAGTGCCGGCTTCCAGATCCTGCACGTTGGCGGTCAGCGCAAAGTCCTCTTTGGTCAGACTTTCGATCACTGACGTTTTGCCGGAAGCCACGACCTGTATGATACAATCATTGGCAACCGGAACCAAGCCCTCGGTTACGCCCTCGATCACGATATCGCTTTCCGAGAACTCAAAGGTTGCGGTTTCCGCACCCTTGACTGTCACCTGACACCGCAGGTTTCCGGAATCGGTCGCGGTCGTGACGCCATCCGAAAGCATCGGCCGCAACGTGATTTCCACGTCGTCGTAGACTTTGGAAAGATCTACGGTTTCGCAGGTTACTTCATCAATTTTGGCCAGCGCCGCGTCAGTCCCCTTGATAGTGATTGTCTTCGGAACCTGATAGCTGATATCCAGTCCGTCGTGATCCTGCCCGATGACCGGAACCGACAGCGGAACTGTCTTTTTGTTCAGCATCACAGCTGTCACAGAGACTTTGTCTTCTGCCAGACTGACGCCCTCGACCCTCTTACCTTCCTTGTCGACCGGAACCAGTTCGACGGTCAGCGCTTTCATTTCATTCTTTACTTTTTCGGCGTCAACATAGCCGATCAGACGATCTATCCGGTTGATCAGCGTTGCCGCGCCCTCCACACGGATCGACTCCTGGCTGACCTGCACGATATACGGCTCGCTTTCATCACTGTTCTGGTTGATGATGACCGGCTCGACCGGTTTCTTGACCTTGATCAGATCGTCAATCGTCACGGTAATCTTCTGCGCGCTCATACTTTCCACCGTCACATTATCCGGTCCGACTACACGCAGTTGTACGACATTCTCGCCTTTTTTGAGTCCCTCCAGATCCGCAATAACCTTAAAGCTCTCCGCTTTGGCTTTCGTGATCGCGGTTCTTTGCCCGGAGAATGTGATATTCACCGTGTCACGTTCGGTCTCCAGCACTACAAGTCCATTGTCCCGCAGAGTTTCTTCATTCGCGAACGTAATGGGGATATTCCTCAGTGTATTGGTTGATGCCTGGTTTCCTGAAGCCAGTACGTACGCCCATAGTACGATGGCAATGATCAGTGCCAGCACCATATTTACTTTATTGCTTTTTAACATGTCTGCCCCCTTTCAGAAGTTGGGTGAGTCTTTCTGCAAAAGGAACTTTCACTTCTTCCTCCAGGTAGAGGTTCAGCAAAGTTTTTTCGATTTTCTTTCCGTCCAGAAAGCGAGTCAGTCTGCCGTTCTGCGCGATGGAAATGACCCCCGTTTCCTCTGAAACGATGATGGCCAGCGCATCCGAATTTTCGGTAATGCCGATACCGGCTCTGTGCCGGGTGCCAAGCTCCTTGCTGAGATCCTTGTTCTGCGTCAGCGGCAACACGCAGCCGGCCGCGTAAAGTCGGTCTCCGCGAACAATCACCGCGCCGTCATGCAACGGTGTACCCTCATAAAAAATCGTGCCGATCATCGGGGCGGAAATATCAGCGTTGATGATCGTTCCGGTTTCCACAATGTCGTTCAGCGAAATTTCCCGCTCGATGACGATCAATGCGCCGGTTCGTGTCGATGACATATTCTCGATAGCCTCCACAAATTCCCCTACAATGTGCTTGGCCTCTTCTTTATCCACTTCACCAAATACGTTTGAAATCCTGCTTCTTCCCAGGTATTCCAGTCCCCTTCGTAATTCCGGCTGAAAAATCACGACGATGGCGACCAAGCCAACCGTCATCACTCCGGACAGCAGCCAGCGCAGTGTATACAGATGCAGAACATCCGACAGCATCGTAACCACGACCAAAAGCAGCAGACCCTTGGCCAGCTGTTCGGCTCTGGTTTCACGAATGAAGCCTAGCACTTTATAGATCAGAAACGCAACGATCAGAATGTCCAGCACATCGGTAATCCCGACACTGGAAGTAATTCTCTCAATGAATTGTTCCATACATCATTCCCCTTAGTCTTTCTATACCTTATTGTACTTGAATTTCGTGTTATTTTCAAGTAGGTTCTGGGATTTTCCACCCATAAAGCCCAGAAAAAAGAGCCCGAAAAAAGACAGAAAAACAGCTCCTGTTTGAAAGGAGCCGTTCGTACGATACTTGTTCTGATTTTTGCGTTTTTACGTTTTTACGTTTTTTCTGAAAGCGGAGCTTTTGGAAGCTTCGCTCTCCTAACGTGTCGTCTCCAGCAGACCGTAGTCGTTGTCGTTTCTCTTATAGACCACATTGACGCTGTCGGTTGCCTCATCCAGGAAAACGAAGAAATTGTGCTGCAGCATTTCCATCTGCATAATAGCCTCATCGACCGTCATCGGCGTCAATTCATACTTCTTGGTCTTGACAACTGCGCCTTCCTCCTGCGTGGCCTCCGGAATCATTTCGAATCTTACAGATTCCTTGGATTTGTTTCTTTTTTGCAGCTTGCCCTTGTATTTCGACATCTGACTCATCAGCTTGTCGCCGACGATGTCGATGCAGTCAAATACATCCTGTGAAACATCCTCTGCTCTGAAGATCGTTCCCTTGGTCGCGATCGTGGTTTCCATTTTTACTTTGGCCTTTTCAGGGTGAATGACCACCTTTGCCTGAATATCATCGGCAAAATACTTACCCAGTTTTTCAAACTTCTTGTCGATTGCTTCCTGGATTTTGTCACTAATTGTAATGTTTTTGCCTGTTACGATAATCTTCATACTGATGACCTCCTCTCGTCTGCGTCCGGCGGATCTGCCACCGCAAACTTCAACTTGCTGTGTAAGGACATTCGCCCGGTCGCTGAGCGGCTCCGTCTTCGCCTTTCGGCTCGCCGATCGCCTTCGCTCGGGCATCTGTCTTACATCAGTTCTGCCTTCGCATTCTGCTCGGCAATCACTGTGTAAGGACATTATACCACATCACGTATGAAAATCCCATACTTTTTTGTGAAAATTTTGTGCCGTCCGGCTGACCTGGCCTTTGCCCCCACACTTGCCTTGATCCGATTTTCGGAGGACTTACTTCTAAGGTACGCCATGATCACCGCCCGAACTCCTGCGCGACGGCTTACGTGGATCCTTTTGCCCGCACCTGGCTTGGATTTTCAGCCACAGACCCGGACGGCAGTTTCATTCTAACGGTTTTCGCGCGGCAGCGCAAGTCTTTTTTAACACAGGAAAACAGTTTTTTCATGCAGGAAAACAGATCTGGCAGAAAAGCTGCTCGCCGCTTATGTAAATTGTGTTTTAAGGCTGGACCAATAGAAAAATCCTAATTTTCCTCGAAAAACTTGTCGAAATATATCGAATCACGCAATCTGTTGCGTTTTTGCAGTTGCCACCGTTCATCACACAAGGTTTTTCCCTTTATCTGTAAGATTCTTTGTATTTTTAACTCACCCTGCGTATTTTCTCCCATTCATCCTTGCAGCAAGCATAAATATCCCGGTATTTTCACCATGTCCTTGCGTTTTTGAGTCTGGCATTCGGATTTTTCCAAAAGCAAAGCAGATCCGCAATCGATTTTTCAGCGGCGTACTCCGGTTTTGTGATCCGTTTTTTGGTTTCACTTCAAGGTACGAAAATTTCGCTTCGGTTTGCCGAAGGAAAATGTCCGGACGTGAAGTGGTTTCCGGTTGCCAGCGCGGCGAGATGTACCTCCTCGGCGCCTGCTTCTTTGAGCACCTTGGCGCATTGATCTGCCGTCGCGCCGGTCGTATAGGCGTCATCCAGCAGTAGGATGCGCGCCCCCGCGATCTGCGGCTGCTTGCCAGGCCGGATTGAAAAAGCACCGTCCAGATTCTCATAGCGTTCTTCTGCCGACAAGGCGCGCTGCGGCGTTGTTTCGCGAGAGCGCAGCAGCGCACCGTCCAGCAGCCGCGGATAATGCGGCGGCTCACAGACTGCGTCTTGCTTCCGAACTGCGTCGTGCTCCCGGCCTGCATCCCGCAGCCGTTCCGCATCCCGCAGCGTCTCTGCACTTTCGCGCAGACGCGTCGCCAGGTGCCTGGCGATCTTGCTTGTCTGGTTGAAGCCGCGCTGTGCCAGCCGTTTCGCGTGCAGAGGCACCGGCACCAAAAGATCCGCGTCCAGAAGATACGTTGCATCCGGATCGCTCAGCAAGCGATCCGCGAGAATGTCGGCAATGATCCGCGCCGTATAGGTATGCTTGTTGTATTTCAAGTCAAAGATCAGTCGTCTGCCATACAGCCCATAAGTGATACAGGCCACCGCCGAATCGAGATGGTTCGCCCGTCCGCTTTCTTCCGCCTGCGCCGCAAGGTCGACCGTCAGCCAGCCCCATTCAATCCGGCGGATGCAGTGGTCGCATAAGCAATAGCTACGGCTCTGATCAATCAGATTGCCGCAGCAGACGCAATAGGTTGCCATCGGATACAGCCAGCTTGCAAGTACCCTGCCGGCATTTTTGATTTTCCTTTTCATGCCCTTACACTTTCTTTGCACACAGCTTACTCCCCCATGAGCGGGGCTCCACAAGGTACGTTTGTCATGATTCTGACAATATCGCGTCGTAATATTTCCTACACAAGGAAAAGCACGCGCACGCTATACCATTCCGTACAGCCCCACCAGCCGCGCGCACAGGCCGGAGTTGCGGCTGCGGCTCTGATTGTTATCCGTCATGGCATTCAGATAGCCCGGATTTCCGACAATATAGACCTGCTGCTTGCCTCGCGTAATCGCGGTATAGATCAGGCTCCTGGTTGCCAGTACCGGTGGAAACCAGGTCATGGGAAGAATGACGATCGGATATTCACTGCCCTGACTTTTGTGAACCGTCACCGCGTAAGCATGTTCGATCTCATCGAGCTGCACATACTGGTAGACAACCCAACGGTCATCATCATAGGTGACCGTCACAGTCCGCAGGTCAGGATCGATGCCGGAAACCATGCCGACCTCGCCGTTAAAAATCCCCTTGCCGTCATAGCCCTTTTCCGTCGTCGGCTTCTGTCCGCGCAGCGCGGGGATCCCGCCGCTGGTCTTCGGCGCGCCGCTGTAGCGCCACTCCAGGCGATAGTCGTTTTTGATCTGCATCACGCGGTCACCCATGCGGAAAACCCGTTTGCCGAAGGTGATCTCCGGTTTGTCCTTGTCCGGCGGGTTGAAGGTTTCCTGCAGCTTCAAATTCAGATTCGCGCTGCCCAGGATCCCTTTTTTGACCGGTGTCAGCACCTGCACATCCTCGCGCGGACAGCGTCCTGCCAAGGCCGCGATCTTAAGCAGGATCTCCTGCTGTTTGTCCGCGCGCACCAGCTGAAAATCATCGCTGAACTGCGGATATTCGCCGCGGTTGATGCGGTGCGCGTTGCGCACGATCCCGCTGTCTTCCGCCTGCCGGTAGATCTGCGTCAAGCGGATCGTATCAAAATACTCGCTGTCGATCAGATCCTGCAGTACACTGCCCGCGCCGACCGACGGCAGCTGATCGGCATCACCGACCAGAATCAGCCGCGTGCCAGGCTGCAGAGCATCGCACAAGGCCTCTGCCAGCAAAAGATCCATCATGGAAGCCTCGTCGATAATGACCGCCTGACATTCCAGCGGCTGCAGCGCGTTGCGCCCGAACGCCATGCCGCAGGCCATTTCATCGTAATAATATTCGAGCAGCCGGTGGATTGTACACGCATAATGCCCGCTGGTTTCCATGAT
Organism: Firmicutes bacterium UBA6418; assembly: GCA_002439735.1. GTDB lineage: Bacteria > Bacillota > Clostridia > Peptostreptococcales > Anaerovoracaceae > CAG-238. The sequence continues at coordinate 5,709 of DJPG01000020.1, forward strand.
GCGTTTGGCGGCTCGTCCGGTCGGGGCGGCAACTGCGGTTTTCAGGCCGCCCCCTTCCAGCAGCGAGAGCAGGGTTTTGATAACGGTCGTTTTACCGGTACCCGGTCCGCCGGTGATGACGGACACGCCGCTACGCAGCGCCATTCGCACTGCTTGTTTCTGCTGCTGCGAAAGAACGATTCCGTTTTCGGTTCCGGCCTTTCGCAGCATGGCCTCTTCATCGACACAGACTCGAGCCAGTCCTTTCGGTGGATTTGCCATCGCCGCCAGCTTGCCGGCGATCGTGCATTCGGCTTTATAATAGCCATAAAAATAAATCACGCGTCTGCCGTCGATCTCTGCCATCTGCAGGCGACCATCAAAGACCATGTCTTCCAGCACATCAAGGATGACTGCGCTCCCAAGCTCCAGCAGCGCGCCGACTTTAAGACTCAGCTCCTCCATCGGTGCGAATGCGTGTCCCTCTGCCAGATACGCGTGCATGGCGTATTCCACCGCCGCCTGTACGCGATAAGGGCTGTCCTGTTCCATACCAAGTCTCTGTGCGGTCTCGTCCGCTTGCGCAAATCCCAGCCGCGGAAACTCTTCCAACAGCCAGAACGCATTGTCCTGTGTCAGCGCGATCGCCGCGTCGCCGACCAGATCATAGATCTTAATGATGTAGTAATTAGAAAATCCCAGGCTGCGAAAAAACAGCACTTCTTCCGCAGGCACCTGACTGATCTTCGTGATACCGTCCGCGTCTCCCCCCGGCGCAGCATCTGCCGCTCCCGTTTCCGCAGGCGCGAAGTCTGCCACAGGTACATGCTCTGCTTCCTTTGCCGGTTCTTGTTTTTGAAAAACGGCGGCGGCATTGCTGCCGCCGCCGACTTGATTCTTATCTAGCGTAACCACTTTACACCCCTCGTCATGGCTGCAAACTTACTCTTCTTATACTTTTTGGCCAGTTTCAAAAGCTCCTTGTACTCATTCAGCTCCGGCTTTACGTGGATCGTTTCCACCAGCATGGCAAGCATCTTTCCGGCATTGTCCGTCGTGCAGATGCCAGCTTCTATCAGATCATTGGCATCAATCGCCAGATCCTCAACAAAGACAGCCTCGCCTTTCCGCTTGAATTCATCGATCATGTACATCTTACTCTTGATCTTGGTATCCGAATGATAGTCAAAAACAATACGCTGCGCCTTTTCCAGATTCGCCAGATACTGATAGCGTTCCCATCCTCTTTCATAGATGAATCGTTTCAGCTCGGCCGGCTGCACGGTAAAATACAGCTTCGCCATATCACGAACCGCGTCGATCAGATGCTGATAGGTTACACTGTCAAAATTCAGCTTTTCGATGGACGGCATCGCCTTTTTGCGTGAAATACAGGTGTAGAATAATCCCAGGCGACGTTCCGGCACCTGATGGGTTCTGTCAATGTTCTGCGACAAAACCATCAGATCACTCTTTTCCCGCCGCGTCAGCTTTGCCACCACATCATCGCCCAAAATGATATTCAGGATACCGGTGTCCATAATCAGGCTCAAGCCTTTCCCGCCATGTGATGCCGTGATCGTTTCTGTAAATTCATCACGGATCTTATCAACGCTCACGCTTTCCAGCAGTCGATAATTGTTCGCGATCGCTCCGAACACATCCTTCGTCAGGTCGAAGTCCAATTCCGCAGCATAGTAGATCGCCTTCATCATCTGAATCGGGTCTTCCCGGAAAATCTCTTCTGCAGGTCGTGTGGTCCGGATTAGTCTTTTCTTGATATCCTCACGTCCGTTATACGGATCGACGATCTTGTACGGATTATCCGCGATCGCGTTGATCGTGAACGCTCTGCGCGCGACTTCGTCGTCGATCTTGTCGCTGAAGTTCAGACCACCGCGGCGATAAGTTCCGATGTCGACAATGATACCGTCCTCTCCTGCGAATTTTCCCTCATCATCATAATGCTCTTCGATAAATTCCATGCGGAGAATACTGTATTTTCGGCTGTGCACCTGTGCTTCCGGAAAAAGCTCCTGGAGCTTATCCAGCGGCGCGTTCGTCGCAATATCCCAGCCGAACGGTTTGCGTCCCAGCAAAGCGTCCCGCACGCAATCGCCCACCACAAACGCTTCCTGCTTGGCATCCGTCAAAGTCTTCATAATCTTAGAGACTTCCTTTGGTAACTTGATCATTCCTATCCTCCTTATTCCGGTGATCGGTTCTTGCCGTCACGCTGCTTCGCATGTATCCTCTTGTATGGCACCGGGTTTACGCCTGATCAAAAGATCCGCTCTGCCGTGGATCTCGGTACTGCGTTCGTTTCCGGTACCGCAAGCTCCGGCTTATACAGTCTGCGATTATCCAGAGTTCGCACTTTTTCACTGAACTGCCCCGGCTCGGTGTTCTCCAGTGCTGCCTGCATATCAAACATTCTGGCATCCAGAATGTCCAGATAATGCAGTACTTCCGCTTCCGGAAAAAGTGGTTTCTTCGGACTTCCGTATTCCGGTTCGTAATGATGTGCCAGGATCATATGCTCCAGCATGATCGCTTTTTCTCTCGGAATATGCAATGCTTCCGTTTCGCGGTCGATCATCTTTACACCCTGTACGATATGTCCGAGCATCTGCCCTTCAAAGGTGTATCCGATCGCGATTCCATCCGATCCTGCATCAATCTCGTTCAATTTTTCCATATCGTGCAGAATCACGCCCGCCAGCACGAAATCCGCGTTCAGATTCGTGTACACCTGGCATACACGCTCACCGGTCATCAGCATGCGCTTGGTATGATACAGCAGCCCGCCAAGCTGCGCGTGGTGGTTCTTCTGCGCGGCCGGATAGTACAGCAGCCGCTCTCGATTCTCCGTCAGAATCTTGACGCACAGTCTGCGCAGATCCTCATCCCGCAGCTTTTCCGCCACGGTCAGAATATAAGTATACATGGCCTGCGGATCCTCCGGCGCAGCTTTCAGGAAATCTCCGATTTCCTGCCCGTCGGTCTCGACCGCCGGGCGGATCCTCTGGATCCGAAGCTGCAGCTGACCCGCCCATTCGGTGACCAACGCCTTGACCTTGATAATATCCTTTACCTGGATCGCATGCAGACGCGCGTATTCTTCCTCACTCACATCCCATTTTTTCGCAGACACCTCTCCGCTGTTGTCTCCCAGCGTGATGTCCAGATATTGCTTGCCATTGGAGCCCGTCTTGATCGCACTGGCCTTTACCATGAAGAAGTCCACGACCTCCATGTCCTTCTTCAGATCCTTTACAAAAATCTCTTTCATATTCTTCCATCTGCCTTTCGTCAGTTCTTAATATTTTACCATAAAAACCCTTTAGCCGCAACTGGCTTTTCCTTGCTTTTTTTGCTCAGCATCGTTTTCTTCGTTTTAATCGTAAATGCAGGAAGGTATCCCGGCTGAGCATACATCTTTCACGAAAATTTTACAAAAAGATGGTTTCAGGATTTATCCTGCCGCGGTACTGTTTCCCTATAAGTGGAGCATCTTTTGACTATCCGGAAGAAAACCGGTGAAGTACGAAATATCGCAGATACATCCTAATCCTCTTTTTATAAGATTTATGGCGGTGATAGAGCATCGGCTGTGCAACCGATGCTATCACGGAGGATACCGTCAAAGAGGCAATGGCTGAACAGGAAAGAAAGAGAGATAAATAACATGAAAAATAACATGAAAGGTAAAGAAACACCCAGAAAAACATCCTACGAGAGGCAAGCGGATGTCGCCGTTGGGCTGCTCATTTTCATCATTTGCGGCATACCGACCCTGCTCGGACTCGGGCTGTTATGGTTCTTGTCTGACGCTAGGTGCATGGGGATGACGGGGTTCATTCAGGCGGTCATCTTCCGGCTCCTTGGGATCATGACGGCGATCATCGTGGTCCTGATTATCGGAAAGGCGGTTCAGAACAAGTCTTCTGCCGTGAAGCGGATGATAAAGGCGGCAGGCATTGTATTCTGTATTGCTATCTCGGTTCTCTGCTTGCGCACGATCGTTCTGGATGTTCCCTACCTCTCGCACCCGGAGACGATGTACCTGAGCGATCTCGAATT
>DJPG01000008.1 GCA_002439735.1 Firmicutes bacterium UBA6418
TATGACAATCGAAGAAGAAATGATTATACGATATGACAGCGGGCTGCAAGAGGGACGGGCAGAAGGACTATCTGAAGGTGCGGCACTGAAACAGCGCGAAATTGCCAAAAATTTTAAAAACGCCGGTATTCCGATTCCTATGATTGCAGAGAACACCGGACTGACACAGGAAGAAGTTGAAATGTTATAGGAGAAACATAAAACCTTTCCCGAAATTGTCGACACGGCGTGTAGATGATCCGGTGTTTTGTTTTCGTGGTCGCATTATAGAACTTTAGTACAGGCCAAAGATCCTGGAGTGCGTGCTTGGAAAAGGCAATGCTTTGTCTTTAACAGCTGGACAAAGAAGAAACGGAAACAGAATAGAACATGTTAGGGTGCCAGCAAATTGCGGCACCTTTTTGTTAATGCGACAGCCCCTTTGGCATGGCAAGAAGGCAGTGAGCGGAGCTGTCGCATTAATGAACTGCTCCCCGTCAAGTCGACAATAAAAAAATAAAAACTTTTTCTGCCCAAAGAAGAAAATCGCACCTGCAAGAAACTGCAAGTGCGAAGTTGTTATCATTGCGTTTATAACTTTTCAATATCTTCAGCGGAAAGCCCGGTTATCTCTGCGATGTCAGCAGTCGGGATATTTTTCACCTTCATGCTTTTCGCAATTTCGCGCTGCTTCTGCGCAGCCCCTTTTTCAAGCCCCTCATCATAGCCATAGTGCCAACGAATATTCATTTCTTCTTCGATTGTCATAATCTCCGTCACCTCCGCGTCTCGGTTGACTTCCTTGACCTTTTCGTGGATGCGTTTGACGAAATCGTCGTTTTCGTCGACTTCCTCGCGCTCCACATAGGTAAAGAAAGTTTCCAGTTCTTTCGGAATTTGCCTTTCGGGCAATCGATCGCTAAGATGATTGGTCTGGACGCTTAACGGCTCTGTCTGCGCTTTCAGCTTGCCCCTTAAAGTGCAGCGCTTTAGCGCGTGGCACTCTACGGCCTATGTCATATACCTCAGTCTCGCCTTCGAACAGCACATCCAGCCGTACGGACCTCGAGAGAACTCTGGTGACGATGGTTTTTTCGGGTGTGATCTGAATATCGTTCGGAAAGGTGATGGATTGGACTTTTTTCCCCGGAAAGAGGCGCTGGATGAACTCCGCGCAAATTATCTCGTCCTGCATGACGCGTGCAAACATCAGCTTGTTGCTGAACTTGTATTTAGCCATCGTTTTTTTAAACGTTCCATGATCGGTTATTTTTTTAATAAAAAGGCATGATAAAAAAATTAACTACAAATTTTGCATAAAATTTGCAAAAACGATCAACAAATATTGACTAAAGCATTTTTAACCGTTATAATAGTGATTGAAAATACGAATACTGAGAATGGAGGTATTCTGTTATGTTGATTCAATTTACAGTTGAAAATCACAGGTCAATAAAGAACAGTGCCGTAATCAGTTTTGCGGCATCCAAAGATAAGTCATTTGAAGAATATCTGCTTCATCCAGACGAAAAAAAGGTATTGTTGCCTGTACTTGCGATTTACGGTGCTAATGCAGCCGGAAAAAGTAACGTATTACACGCAATGATGACGATGAAAGAAATGATCGGAGGAAATGCAGCAAAAGTTTCTAAGGGACAAAAACTGCCTTGGGAGCCGTTTGGAGGAACAAAGGGACCGACTTCTTTCGAGATGGTATTTATTTTTCATGGAGTTCGTTACACATACGGTTTCTCTTTTGATGCAAAGAAAATTTACAAGGAATATCTTTACCATTGGCCGAATGGCCGTGAAGCTTTAATTTTTTCAAGAGAAAATGGTGTGTACGAGTTCCGAGAAAATGTAAATGAGCAAGTAACTCTGAGCAACCGAACACCAGACAATAAGCTTTATCTGGTGTCCTCTAATGACTGGAATCTGCCCCAGACGGAAAATGCTTATCGGTGGTTCCTGGAAAAGCTAACTTTCCTGATGGACGAGGAACCGGTTACATCAGAAACGGTTGCTCAGATTGCCAGCGGTGACGATAAGAAAGCCCGAATCTTAAAAGAATTGCTGATTGCAGATCTTGGAATTACCGATGTTGCAATCAAGAATGGTTCAGATAAAGTCCCGGTTATTACGACAACACATCGGATTATTAACGAGGATGGTACAACAGAATACTTCCAACTTTTCATGGAGCAAGAATCTGTTGGTACACAACACTTTTTTGCCCGCATTGGAGGATGGCTGCAGGCGCTTGAAAACGGCGCACTTTTAGTTGTTGATGAAATTGAAGATAGCCTGCATCCTCTCTTGACCAGAAGGTTGATTGAAATGGTGCAGGATAAGAACATCAATACAAAGGGAGCGCAGTTGATTTTCACAACACATGACGCAATGCTGCTTGATCTGAATTTCTTTCGTAGAGATCAAATTTGGTTTGCTGAAAAGAATGATGAGACTTGTGCAACAGAGCTTTACTCGCTGGCATCGTTTTCACCAAGAAAAGGGGAAAATGTGCGTAAGGGTTATCTTAAGGGACGGTTTGGCGCGATCCCCTTTATCAGAGGTGACGCCTAATGAGTAAGCTGCGAAAAGAGTACGATCCGAACAAAGTCAAGCGGCGCAAGCGTAAACCGATTATTTATATCATCTGCGAAGGTAAAGAAACAGAGACACTTTATTTTAAACATTTTCGTTCACGAAACTGCCTGGTGGATATTATCCCAATTTCATCGAAACATAAAGCGGCAGAACATTTGGTGAAACACGCAAAAACTTTGATTTCGCAAGCAGATTATTACCCGAAAGACGGAGATCAGTTTTGGTGTGTATTCGACTGTGACGATAATAAAGACTCTGAGCTTCAAGCCGCAATTTCCTATGCAGAGAAACATGGGTACAAAATCGTATATTCCAATCCGGCATTTGAATATTGGTATCTGCTCCATTTTGAAAACCGGAATGGATATTTGAAAGATTCCGCTGCGGTAATTGGCATCTTGAAAAGCAAGAGGTATCTGGAGAACTATGAAAAAAGTGTGGATGTTTTTGAAGAATTGCAGGAACATCAGTCGGAGGCTATTCAGCACGCAAAAGAACGAGTGGAGCGATTAACTAGGGATCAGATGGCTGTGATCTGCCGGGATAGTAATCCGGTAACGACAGTCTATGAGCTGGTTGAATTTTTGAATAGTAAAAGAACATAAAAGCACTATTACGGCGGCTTCAAGTTGGGACAATTCTTACAATCTGTCCAAAGACCTTGTGTTTTCCCTAAAGGTGCGCTATAATGATCCTATAAGTATTAGCGAAATCTTAATGTTTTGTGTATAGACTTCCGGAAACCGGGCTCCGCGAGATCGTCTTTGAGCGACTTTCGGCAAATGGATTTGCGGGAGAACAAAAGGATCAAACCACGAAAGCACGAAAGCACCAAAGGAGAAATTGAATGTATAGAAGCGACGGCAATCGGGTACGAGGCAATGACGCCATGTACGAACTGGTCCCGCACATCATGCCGAAACGTTATGATGCGTCGAACCAGATCAAAGTGGAGATCGATCTGGACCTGATCCAGGATTATATTCGCAAATGCAGAAAAAAAGGGATCAGTATGAGCCATATGAGCGTAATCATCGCGGGCTACCTGCGGGCGGCTTCGCAGAATCCGTATCTGAACCGCTTCTGCATGAACAAAAAGATCTATGCCCGCAATCATTTCTGCGTTTCGTTTGTAACGCTGACGCCGGGCAAAGAGAGTGATACGGTCACCAAGCTGTATTTCAATCTGGATGACACCATCTTTGATGTGAACAATAAGGTACAGGAGGCCATCGAAAAGATCCAGAATCCGGACGCGGAAAATTCTCTGGATAAACTGATGGCGCGGCTGCTGCGGGTGCCGCTTCTGGTAACGCTGGCGGTCGACATCCTGAAACTCATGGATCACTTTTTCACGCTGCCGTTTTCGGTGGTGGACGCGAGTCCGTTCCATACGTCGCTGTTTGTGACCAATCTGGCCTCTATCCGTACAAACGCCATTTATCATCATCTGTATGAGTTCGGCACGACCAGCGTGTTTGTTTCCATGGGACAGCCGATGAAGCGCGCGGTGCCGAACGGCGAGACGATCGCCGAGAAAAAGATCATGGAGCTGGGGATCGTAACGGATGAGCGCATTGCCAACGGGCATTACTACGGACGCTGTTTCAGGGAGATCAATCGGTTCTTTAAGAATCCGGAGCTGCTGGAACAGCCGCCGGAACAGATCGTGCCGGATCCGCACGTCAAACCGGGTCGCAAATGGATCGTAAAATAACAAGATCGCCGGCGGCAGCGTGCAATCTGCCATCGACATGCATAGGATAGTATTACAAAAAGAAAAGGGGTAAGACAATGACAAAAAAAGGAACAGATATTGTTGCGTATATCACGATCGTCGGCTGGGTGCTGGCATTTGCCTGTGGCACCCGAACGGAATCCGGCTTTCATCTGAACCAGTCGCTGGTTCTGTTTCTGGCCAATGTGGTATGGGGGATCGTGGCTAAGATCCTGGCCTTCATCCCGATCTTGGGCTGGATCGCGTTGGTGGTCGGCTATCTGGCGCTGTTTGTCTTTTGGGTGATGGGACTTGTCAGCGCGATCCAAGGCGAGGAAAAGCCGCTGCCGCTGATCGGCGGGATCCGCATCCTGAACTTTTAAGTTCGAAATTCAAGTTCGAGAGATTAAATTTAGGAGATCAAGAAAGAATGCAAAAGACCCGCACGGGACTGCTCCGCGATGCATCCGGCTTGTGCCGGGAGCGGAGAGGAACGCCTGTGCGGGTCTTGTTGTTTTTTGGAATGTGCATTTGAAATGCGCGGCGATGCAGGTCGGAACCGTGCAGACCACAAACAGCCTGCGCGGGTCGGCGCTGCGTTTGACAGCCGGTTTTACAGCGCTTTGAGCAGGGCGTCGACTTCGTCCTCCGTGCTGCCCCAG
>DJPG01000011.1 GCA_002439735.1 Firmicutes bacterium UBA6418
GTTTATGCCGGCATGGACAGCGGAGAAATGACGCTGTTTGACGAAACGACCGGCGACCGTATTCCGTTGGTATGCAGTTTTTCCGAAAGACAGAAAGCGATCCTCAAGGCGGGCGGCCTGCTCAAATACGTCGGGCAGGGAAATCATTAGTAAAAAAACAAGCAAAGGACTGTAGAGACCGGCTGCGGCCGGTCTTTGCGGTAATTGGCGGATAAACAGACAACAGATCGAGAAAAAGGACAGAAATATGAGAGAAACAAGCAGAGAAGATTATATCAAACAAGCTGCTCAGCAGTTTGAAACACTGCTCCGAGAGCAGCTTGCCAGAACAGATAAAATGGCGAAAGCAGAGCCTGCGAAAGACTATAGCAGTTTGAAAACCGTGACGATCGGCCTTTGCGGCGGCGACGGCATCGGTCCGGTCATCATGAAACAGGCAAAGCGCCTGCTGGAGATCCTGTTGGCAGACGAGATCGCGTCCGGGCGCATCGTTTTCAAGGAAATCGAGGGGTTGACGATCGAAAACAGACTAGAGCTGGGGCAGGCTGTCCCGACGGATGTCCTGGCGGCGATCAAGACCTGTGATGTTATCTTGAAAGGACCGACGACCACCCCGAAAGGCGGCACGCTGGAGAGCGCCAATGTCACGCTCCGCAGAGAGCTGGATCTATACGCGAACGTCAGACCGGTATCCGTTCCGGAAGAGGGCATTGACTGGATGTTCTACCGTGAAAACACCGAGGGAGAATACGTTCTGGGCAGCCGCGGCGTAGAAGTTCCGGGCATGCTTTCCATGGACTTCAAAGTGACTACCGAACCGGGTACCAGACGGATCGCCCGCGCGGCTTTTGAATATGCCAAAGCCAACGGCAAGAACCATGTCGCGATCGTGACTAAGGCGAACATCATGAAAAAGACCGATGGTAATTTTACGCGGATCTGCCACGAGGTGGCGGAAGACTATCCGGGCATCACGGCGGAAGACTGGTATATTGATATTATGACCGCGAATCTGGTCAATCCGGCGATCCGAAACAAATTCCAGGTTTTCGTTCTGCCGAATCTGTACGGTGACATCATTACCGACGAGGCAGCCGAGATCCAAGGCGGCGTCGGCACGGCGGGCAGCGCCAATATCGGTGATCACTACGCGATGTTTGAGGCCATCCACGGCTCCGCGCCGCGTATGGTGGAGGAGGGGCTTGCAGACTACGCAAATCCGGCCAGCATTTTTAAGGCAGCCGAGATGATGCTGCGCCACATCGGTCTGATCGCCAAAGCGGATCGACTGGCAGCGGCGCTGACGATCTGCAACGAGACCGAAAAAGCCGTGGTTGTGACCGGCACCCGTGATGGCGCGACCTGCGAAGCCTTTGCGGACTACGTGATCGAACAATTAGGATAAGATAAAAAGAGAAACAGCAAACCCCGCAGCTTTACAGACAGACAAACGATTTTCTGTCCGCGAAGCTGCGGGGTTTGAGTTATAAAATAATATCTACATCTACAATTTTTCAACATCTTCGGTGGAAAGCCCGGTTGCCTTGATGATTTCCGCGGCACCCACACCGAGTTCTTTTAACTTTTTCGCGATTTCACGCTGTTTCTGCGCAGCGCCTTTTTCAAACTCTTCTCGTGCTCGTTCGTTCAAAATATACTCGAAGGTCATGTATTTCGTCCTCCATTCGTCCGAATTGAACTTTCTGACACGTTCGTCGATCATGCGTGTCAGTTCCGAAGCCTGATTTTTCTTTGGATCGTTCAAATACTCGTAAAAAGGCTTCAGCGCCTCCGGAACTTTTCCCGGAGAACATTTTGTGTTCAAGACTATTGTATACGATAAATCTTCCAGAGGCAAGCCTTTTTCTACATCCCACGAGCGGAAAAAATAGACAGGCTCGTCCATTTTGAAAAGGTCGAACGTGCAGATGAAGATAACATAACTCGGTTTGAGATCTTTGTAAGGCTGGCCTTGCTGAAGAAAGTCCAGATCCATGTTGGCATGATAGTAACGAGCGCGTTTGTCAAGTGATGGATATTTGCTCGTCTGCATCTCGATTTCTGCCCAGAGCTTTGAACTTTCAACGAAAGCATCAAAGCGCACGCCGTGCACGTCCGCTCCGAACTTCAACGTTTTTTGCGTTTCGATGCTTAGACTTTCGAGCACATCTGCCTGCTCCGAAGCACCATTGCCTGTGCAGTTTTTGCTTGCGCTTTCGTCTGCATCTTCGTCAATCTCAGAGTTATCGACAAACGGATTGTCGGATTTTTTAATGCGGATGGCTCCGATTTCTTCGCCCGGCAAGATCATTTCCAGAACCCCGCGGCAAATCTTCGGGCTTCGCATAACATTCATAAAGATCTTATCATCCGTAAACGGAAGAAATTTTGGGGAATCATAGATAGAGTTGTTGCGACTGTTTTCGGTCATAAATGGCTCCTTTCGAGGAGTAAGCTCGCGCGACAGCTTAGCTCTTACCTTAAAGAAAATTAACGGACTTGTCATGGCGAAAAGCAGTGTATCCGGTTAATTTATACAGAATCTGTAAATTAAGGATAGCACGATATGGAATTAAATGCAAGGAATATAATGTATTTAATAAACGAGAAAATCACGACAAGATTCGACAGAGCAAAAGGGCTTGTTTTAAATCAAGGTTGTTTCCAATCGGAAAATCAAGTATACTATAAATACAGTAGTGTACAGATTCCAAACGAAAGTCTCCGATATGCACTGCATGAGCGACGAATACCTTGTGGAAGAACTGCAGATGGAATAT
>DJPG01000075.1 GCA_002439735.1 Firmicutes bacterium UBA6418
TCAGAGAAGAAGGTACCGGAGAAACTGAAACCGCTGTTTGCGTATGTCAACGGTGCAGAGGATTTCGAAAGCTCAGACCTTGTAAAGAGGATCGACCAACGCGTGAAGAAATTCAATTCGGACGAATGGAGGCGCAAGTTTATGACATTCGAGTATTATGTAAAAGAGAAAGCAGAGCGCGCATATGAGGAAGGCGCGGCACAGAAAGAGCGTGAGATCGCAAAAAGTATGAAATCCAAGGGCTTGGAAATAGCAATGATCGCTGAAATCACCGGGCTGCAGCCGGAGGAAGTTGCAGAACTGTAAGCGATAGAAGCAAAGCGTAAAAACTGCAAGCTGAACGATGAGAAAAATGTCGGACGGTCTGCAGTTTTTTATCGGTTCTGTGCGCAGCATTTCCGGATGCATACTTAGAAAATTATGGAAGAACAATCGGATCCCAAGCGGGATTTTTACAAGCATCCGGATCGCGCGAATATTCGGGATCCTCGCAGATTCGCTGGATTTTGCTTGTTTCTTTTGGCAGATTCAAGTATACTATATCTAAAGCAGAAAAAGAACAAAGGAAGGCAACCATGAGTAAAGCAGACAAGCTATTTGTAAGCATGTGCGAAAAGATCCTCACCGAGGGCTTTTCGACCGAGGGAGAGGCTGTACGCGCCCGTTGGGAGGATGGTTCTCCGGCCTATACAATCAAGACGTTCGGCGTTGTGAACCGCTACGACCTGTCAGAAGAATTTCCTGCGCTGACGCTCCGGCCGACCGCGATCAAGTCAGCCATGGACGAGATCTTGTGGATCTGGCAGAGAAAGTCCAACAACATTCACGATCTGAAGCCGCATATCTGGGACGAGTGGGCGGACGCGGACGGTTCCATCGGCAAGGCCTACGGCTATCAGATGGCAAAAAAATATAAATTCGCGCAGGGCGAAATGGACCAGGTGGATAATGTGCTGTGGCAGCTCAAAAATCAGCCGCAGTCCCGCCGGATCTTGACGAATATCTATAATTTCGCGGACCTTGCGGAGATGAACCTGGAACCTTGCGCTTACAGTATGACGTTCAATGTGACCGGAAACAAACTGAACGCGATCCTCAACCAGCGCTCGCAGGATATTTTGGCGGCCAATAACTGGAATGTCGTGCAGTATTCGATCTTGCTGATGATGTTCGCGCAGGTCAGCGATCTGGTGCCGGGCGAACTCATTCACGTGATCTCGGATGCGCATATTTACAACCGTCATGTGTCGGTCATCGAGGAACTGATCCGCCGACCGCAGTATCCGGCGCCGAAGGTACGCCTGAACCCGGAGATCCGGGATTTTTACGACTTCACGACGGCGGATATCACGGTCGAGGATTATCAGACGAATCCGCAAGTAAAAAATATTCCGATCGCAATTTAGCGATGCGATGAAAAGCAAAGGAGAACTTATGAATCTGATCGCAGCAGCCGACGCGAACTGGGGCATCGGCAAGGATGGCGGACTTCTGGTGCATCTGCCGGGAGACCTCAAATATTTTAAGGAAAAGACCAGCGGCAAGGTCGTGGTCATGGGGCGCGCGACGCTCGAAAGCCTGCCGGGCGGCAGACCGCTGCCGAACCGGACCAATATCGTGCTGACCACCCGGACGGACTTCGCGAAAGAGGGCTGTTTGGTCGCGCACGATCTGGACGAGCTGGCGGCTGCCTGCGCGGACTATGAACCGGATGACGTCATGGTGATCGGCGGCGAGCAGATCTACATGCAGCTGATCCGCCGGTGCGAGCGTCTGTTTATCACCAAGATCTTTGAAACCTTTGATGCAGATAAACATTTGATGAATGTCGATAAGATGCGCAGCTTCGAACTTGTTTGGGAAAGCGACGTACAGGAAGAAGGCGGCGTGCGATATCAGTTCCTGGAATATCAAAAAAAAGAAAAGGATCAGTAAGATGGCAAAAGTAAAAAATAAAAGAGAGAACCATACTACCAAGCGCGGCACTTACGGCTATGGCTACGGACCGAAAGAAAACGCAAACGGCAGCCGGAGCGGACGCAGCGGGCAGCGCGGCGGACGCGGAACCTCTGCGGATCGCAGTGAACGCAGAAGCGGATTTTCCTCCGCGGATCGCAGAGAACGCTATGCAGAGTTTTCTCCAGAAAAACGTCATGCGGCAGCGGATCTGCAGATGCCTGGCAATGTGATCGTCGGCCGCAATCCGGTCACGGAGGCGCTCAAGAGCGGCAGGGAGATCGATAAGCTGGTGGTCAGCGCGACGGAGGGGTCGATGATCAAGATCCTCGCGCAGGCCAAGGAAAAGGGCATTCCGGTCATGAAAGTCGAAAAGGCGGCGCTGGACCGGCTGGCACAGGGGCAGGCGCATCAGGGCGTGGCAGCTTATATCAGTCCTTACGCGTACAGCGAGCTGGACGATATCTTTGCGCTGGCGGAAGAACGCGGCGAGGATCCATTTATCCTGATCCTGGACAATCTGGAGGATCCGCACAATCTCGGCGCCATCATGCGGAGCGCGGAATGCGCGGGCGCACACGGCGTCATCATTCCGAAACGCAGAGCCTGCGGTCTGACGGAAGTCGTTGCCAAGGCTTCGGCCGGCGCGATCGAATATATGCCGTGCGTGAAAGTGACCAACATCGCGCAGACGATCGAAGAACTGCAGGAACGCGGGATCTGGGTGGCAGCCTGTGATATGGGCGGGCAGAACTATTACGAGGCAGATCTTAGCGGCAAGCTGGCGGTGGTCATCGGCAGCGAGGGCTTCGGCATCAGCAAGCTGGTCAAGGACAAATGCGACTTCGTCGTATCCATGCCGATGGTCGGCCGGATCACGTCGCTCAACGCGTCGAATGCGGCAGCTGTGATCCTGTACGAGGTCAGACGGCAGAGAGACCTGCGGGCGGCGCAGCGGTAAAAGAGTCGGCTGTGATCGGCACCGCGCGGGACCGGAAAACGATAAAGGAGACAGAAAGGGCTTATGAAAATGAATCATCTGCATATCCTGACGGACGAGCAGCTGGTAAAAATGTCCCAGGAGGGCAGTGAGACCGCAGAAGAAATTCTGATCGAAAAATACAAAAGTCTGGTAAAAAATAAGGCGAAAGCCTATTATATCGCCGGAGCAGATAATGAAGACGTCGTGCAGGAGGGAATGATTGGTCTGTTCAAAGCGATCCGCAGCTACGACGCCAACAAGGAGGCGGCATTCAAAACCTATGCGGACACCTGCATCAACAGTCAGATCATCACTGCGATCAAAAAAGCGAACCGGCGCAAACATCAGCCGTTGAATGAATCAATTTCGCTGTACAGTGAGGTAAGCGAAGGCGACTGGGAAACTACGATGCAGGATGTTTTGGAGGGCAGCGGCGAAAATGACCCCGAGGCCATGACGCTCGCGCGGGAGATCGCTGAGTCGCTGCGGGAAGCAGGCAGTGAAATTTTCAGCGAGTTCGAGTGGAAAGTCTGGTCGGAGAAACTCAAAGGACACGATTACCAAGAGATCGCGCAGACCCTGCAGAAATCTCCAAAATCCATCGATAATGCTTTGCAAAGAATTAAAAAGAAAATACTTGCATATCTCGAGGAATAGTGATATAATACTATCCGTACCGAAAAAGAAGGTGTACGACATGCTGTCGTAGCTCAGTAGGTAGAGCACTTCCTTGGTAAGGAAGAGGTTCGGCAGTTCGAGCCTGCTCGACAGCTCCATTGACAATCCTGCATGGTGACGATTTTACGAACCGTGTAGGATTTTTTTTGCAAAAAATACTTGCAAACCAGTCCTAATATGGTAAAATTAAGATTAGGTTTGAGCAAAACCCAAAGTGGTTTTGGGGACGCCCAAGTCCACACTTCCAAAAAATAACGTTATATAATCAGGAGGATTAAAATGGCAAAACAAAAATTTGA
>DJPG01000013.1 GCA_002439735.1 Firmicutes bacterium UBA6418
AAAATGGCAAAACAAAAATTTGAAAGAACCAAACCGCATATTAACATCGGTACCATCGGCCACGTAGACCATGGTAAGACCACGCTGACCGCAGCGATCACCAAGGTACTGCACCAGAGATACGGTCTTGGTCAGAACGTAGAGTTCGACCAGATCGACAAGGCTCCGGAAGAAAGAGAAAGAGGTATCACCATCTCCACCGCGCACGTAGAATACGAAACACCGAACAGACACTACGCGCACGTAGACTGCCCGGGTCACGCGGACTATGTC
Organism: Firmicutes bacterium UBA6418; assembly: GCA_002439735.1. GTDB lineage: Bacteria > Bacillota > Clostridia > Peptostreptococcales > Anaerovoracaceae > CAG-238. The sequence continues at coordinate 274 of DJPG01000013.1, forward strand.
AAGAACATGATCACCGGTGCAGCGCAGATGGACGGCGCGATCCTGGTCGTCGCAGCGACTGACGGTCCGATGCCGCAGACCAGAGAGCACATCCTGCTTTCCAGACAGGTAGGCGTACCTTATATCATCGTATTCCTGAACAAATGCGATATGGTAGACGACGAAGAGCTGCTTGACCTGGTAGAAATGGAAGTAAGAGAATTACTGGATGACTATGACTTCCCGGGCGATGACACACCGATCGTCAGAGGATCCGCGCTTGGCGCATTAGAAGATCCTGCAGGTCCGTGGGGCGATAAGATCGTGGAACTGTTTGAAATCATCGACACCTACATTCCGGAACCGGAAAGAGCAAACGACAAGCCGTTCCTGATGCCGGTCGAAGACGTATTCTCGATCACCGGTCGTGGTACGGTAGCAACCGGAAGAGTGGAAAGAGGCGTACTGGAAGTCGGCAACGAAGTTGAAATCGTCGGTCTGACCGAAGAAAAGAGAAAAGTTGTCGTAACCGGCGTAGAAATGTTCAGAAAGCTTCTGGACAGAGCGGAAACCGGTGACAACATCGGCGCACTGCTGAGAGGCGTACAGAGAAACGAAATCGAAAGAGGACAGGTACTGTGCCAGCCGGGAACGATTCACCCGCATACCGAATTCAAAGGACAGGTATACGTACTGAAGAAAGAAGAAGGCGGAAGACACACGCCGTTCTTCAACGGCTACAGACCGCAGTTCTATTTCAGAACAACGGACGTAACCGGCGACCTGCAGCTTCCGGAAGGAACCGAAATGTGCATGCCTGGTGACAACATCGTCATGCAGATCAAGCTGATCACGCCGATCGCGATCGAAGAAGGACTGCGCTTCGCGATTCGTGAAGGCGGCAGAACGGTAGGCTCCGGCGTAGTAACGGAGATCATCGAGTAATGACTTGTTAATTTTCCGTTCTGCTGCGTTGCTCGCTGCAAATCCGATGCTCACGTACTTCAAGTACGCTCCGCTTCGCTTTGCATCGTGCGCCTTGCATAACGAAAAATTTCCTGCGTCATTCGTATTTGAATGGTGCCATAAATCAAGAATCATGGGCGGCTCCGCAAGGAGCCGCTTTTGTGTTGGCTGCGCTGTCCTGCGGCGCTCACGCACTTCAGCGCGCTGCGCGTGATCGGAGAAATCCTCTTCTTTCAAAAGAAAACATGCTGCAGACAAGCGACATCGCAAACTTTGTTTGACATTGTAGCCGCAGAATGATAGAATAAATTGGACTTTTATTTGTTTTAGAAGAAGCAAAAAAGAAATAACAAGAAATCGAGAATAATATGGGGCATTTTTTTATTTGTGAATATCAGATATTAGAACAGGGACTTAACATTGGATTCCATTTATATTCGACGGGGCATTTGATCTGGTTGGCGGGAATCGCGGCAGCCGCGATCCTGTTTTCCGGGCATTACCGCAAAACAGAGGAAGCGGGACGAGCGCGCATTCGCAAAATCTTCGCGATCCTGATCCTGCTTTCCGAGATCTACAAAGACACGGTGCTGATCATTCTGGGTGCGCCGATGATGCAGTATTTGCCGCTACACCTCTGCAGCTTCGCGATTTTCGGTATGCTGATCGACGCGTTTTCACCACGGCAGCACCTGATCGGACAAATGTTTGCCTACGCGTTCTTTCCGGGGGCGATGGCGGCGCTTTTGTTCTGCAACTGGACATGCTATCCGTTCTGGAACTTCATGAACATCCACAGCTTTGTATTCCACGGATGGATCGTCTGCTATGTTGCAATGCGTTACCGCAGCGGCGAGATACGACCGACGTATCGCGGACTTTGGCAGACGTCCGCGATCCTGATTGCGCTGCTGGTGCCGATCTATTTCTTTGACAAACTGACCGGACAAAACTATATGTTCCTCAATGAAGCCTCCGAGGGTTCACCACTCGAAATCCTCTGGAAGATTTTTGGGACACGCTTCGGAGAACCCGGCTATCTGATCTCCTACATCGTGCTGGCGCTGGCCGTATTCCATGTACTGTATGGAATCTATGCAGGCATCGGAGCACTGCGCAGACACCATGGGACGAATCCCCATGCCATGCGCGGAAAAGCCGCGGGTAGAGAAGAGAAACGCAAGAGAGGATAATCCATTGGAAAAGATCATACGTGTACAAAACGTTACATTTGAATATATCCGAGAAGAGGGAAGCGAACCGGTCACAGCAATGAAAAACGTGTCGTTCGAGATTGAGGCCGGAACGTTTACCGCGATCATCGGCAAGAACGGCTCAGGAAAATCCACGTTGGCCAAAAATCTGAACGGATTGCTGATCCCGACCGAGGGCGATGTCATCGTCGGCGGCTACAATACCAAGGATGACGCGCATATCTGGGATATCCGGCAGACGGCGGGCATGGTTTTTCAGAACCCGGATAACCAACTGGTTTCGGCGATCGTGGAGGACGATGTCGCATTCGGTCCGGAGAATCTGGGCATTGAACCGGCGGAGATCCGCAGCCGTGTCGACAAGGCTCTGAAAGCCGTAAACATGTGGCAGTTCAGGAAAAAAGCGCCGCACCTGCTTTCCGGAGGGCAAAAACAGCGGGTTGCCATCGCCGGTGTGGTAGCTATGAAACCGCGCTGTATTATCTTCGACGAGCCGACCGCCATGCTGGATCCAAAAGGACGTAAAGAGATCATGGCGATCATGGATGAGCTGCACAGCGAGGGTATTACTGTCGTGTTGATCACACACTTCATGGAAGAAGCCGTGCGGGCAGACCGCGTGATCATCATGAATGAGGGCAGTATTCTGCTCGATGGAACCCCGACGGAAGTGTTCTCGCAGGGGAAACTAATGAAATCCGTGAATCTGGACGTGCCGCCGATCGTCGAACTGGCGGACAAGCTCCGAGAAGCCGGTGTAAACGTACCGGACGAAATCATTACCGAGGAAGAGATGGTTGCATTCCTATGTCAATACAAGTAGAACATTTAACCCATATTTATGATAAAGGTCTGCCGACCGAGCAGATCGCGCTGGAGGACATCAGCTTCACCGTCGGAGACGGACAGCTGCTGGGTGTAATCGGGCATACCGGCTCCGGCAAGTCTACGCTTTTGCAGCATCTCAACGGACTGCTCAGGCCGGATGCCGGACACGTGATTGTCGGCGGCGTGGACATTACGGAGCCTGGCATTTCGATGGTCGAGATCCGCAAACGCATCGGGCTGGTATTTCAGTATCCGGAGTATCAGCTGTTTGAGGAAACTGTAGCTAGGGATGTGGCGTTCGGTCCGAAAAATCTGGGTCTGAACGAAGCTGAGATTGAGGAACGTGTGCGTGAAGCGATCGAGCTGGTGGGGCTGGACTACGAGCAGATCAAGGATCGCTCACCGTTTGAGCTTTCCGGAGGACAAAAGCGCCGCGTGGCCATCGCCGGTGTGGTCGCGATGCGTCCGGAAGTTCTGATCCTCGATGAACCGACCGCCGGACTTGACCCAAAAGCCCATCAGGACGTGCTCAAGATGGTGCAGGAAGTGCATCGCAGAACCGGCAACATCATCATCCTGGTTTCGCATAACATGGCGGACATTGCCAGACTTTCTGACAAGATCATCGTGATCGACAGCGGACATCTGGTGACGACCGGTACCCCGAAAGAGGTATTTTCGCAGAAGGATCTGCTGCGCGGCGTCGGACTGGATCTGCCACCGATCACGGAATTCACGGAAAATCTCCGAGAACTGGGCATGGATCTGCCGCCGACGATCCTCGACGTGTCGGAAGCAGCGGCTGCCATTGTCAGGGTGCTGCAAGAAAAAAGAACGAAAGGCTGAATATTTCAGAACAAAGACTATGATCAGAGATATTACACTCGGACAGTTTTATCCGGGAGAATCATGGGTACACAAGCTGGACCCGCGCGTCAAGATCATCGCGACACTGCTCTTTTTGATCGAGCTGTTTATCGTAAACGACTTTTGGGGCTTTGCGATCGCCGCGGTCGTGCTTGGCGTTATCATCAAAATTTCAAAGGTGCCGCTTTCCTTTATCGTACGCGGGCTAAAGCCGATCCTGATCCTGCTTTTGTTCACGTTCGCTTTGAACATCTTTATGATCAATGGGGAAGTGATCTGGAGCTGGGGTTTCCTGCACATCACCAAGGAGGGCATCCGCACGGCAGTCTTTATGGCAATCCGTCTGATCCTGCTGATCATCGGATCCTCCATGCTGACGCTCTGTACCAGACCGCTGAGCCTCACGGACGGCATCGAACGGCTGCTTTCTCCATTTAAGAAAATCGGTCTGCCGGCGCATGAGATCGCCATGATGATGACCATCGCGCTGCGGTTTATCCCGACACTTCTGGATGAGACCGACAAGATCATGAAAGCGCAGCAGGCAAGAGGTGCGGATTTTGAAACCGGTTCCATCGTCCGGCGCGCGAAAAACCTGATCCCGATTCTGGTACCGCTGTTTGTCAGCGCGTTCCGTATCGCGCAGGATCTTGCGATGGCGATGGAAGCCAGATGCTACCGCGGCGGTGAACACCGCACGCGTATGCATGAGATGAAGTTAAGAAGCCGCGACTATGCGGCGTTTGCGATGCAGGCTGCTTTTTTGGCAGTCATCATCCTCGAGGCGAAATTCCTGTAGGCGGGCGATCATGAGACAGAGAAACATTAAAAATCTGGAAGAACGCATTGCGGATAATTCCGGGTATCGGATCGAAGACCCGCGGGCATGCCGCGGGTACTGGCAGGAGATCTTCGGAAACGACCACCCGATCTTTTTGGAGATCGGATGCGGCAAGGGCAATTTCATCACCGCGCACGCCGAACAGGAACCAGACTGCAATTTCATCGCCTGCGAGGGACAGGCGTCCGTTGTGCTGCGCGCATTGGAAAAGGCCGAAGCAAAGCAGATGAAAAATCTGCGAATCTTCATCGACTATGTGCACGATCTCGAAGACTATTTCGAGCCGGGCGAGATTGCCGGAGTTTATCTGAATTTCAGCGACCCGTGGCCAAAAGCACGCCACGCCAAGCGGCGGCTGACCTATCACAAGCGCCTGCAGAACTACAAAAAGGTTCTGCAGCCGGACGGCTTCATCGAGTTCAAGACGGATAACGATGGTCTGTTCCAGTTCACGCTGGAAGAGATCGAGCAGTGCGGCTATCCGATCATCGAGATGACACGCGACCTGCACGGCAGCGGCACGGACGATCCACAGCAGCAGACCGCGGAAACCGGCGATGCAGGCAGCC
>DJPG01000033.1:0-33340 GCA_002439735.1 Firmicutes bacterium UBA6418
ATTCTATATAATTCCTTAATTATGTATTGCCTATCCTTTACTTCAAGTTCCATGAGTGTTTTACCTGAATCTGCTTCGTTGTCTTATTATGTGCTACATAACCAACAGCTGTTTCAAGTTTTATTCTTTTTTCCGTCGCCCCTACAGAGCTGCTCATCATTGTCATCAAATATTCCGCATACATATTGACATCTGATGTTCCCACTGTCCTTGCAGAACTATCTGTAATGTAGCTCCCTAACACGTCCATTTTGACTTCTTTTTCTACATTGGTTAAACCCTCCGCACTTGCAACACCGTAACGTTCATCAATACCATTCGCGCTTAAAGTATAATGATTCTCCAAGGATACCCAACCGCTTCCGGCAGTTGTTGTTACTGTCGCTTTTGCGGTAAAATAACGGTTACCGTAGTCTTTCCAAACGGTTTCTCCATTTACAGCCATTGGCATCACAGCCGGAATGCGCTGCATCGGAGATAATGCGGTTTCATCTTCCTTACAGTCTGTAAATTCCATAATAAGTTCATCCCCGTTTTTCAGCTCATAAACTTGTCTGCAATATTCTGTGCCGTTTCCGATTGACATCATTTGGATGTCTTTGGATTGATCTGCATATTCCTCCAATGCCTGCACCAAAAATTTTGCGATATCCTGTTCAGCCTTTGCCTCTTCGATCACAGCTTCGCTGTTCGATGCTGCAAAGGCAGCGGATGGAATCATCGCACACACCATGACAGCAGTCATCCACATACAAAAATGTATCAAACTGTACAGATTCGAATAAATCCTATAGCCTATTGATTAGCGAAAACATTAACTAAGTATCAATTATATATTTCACCATAAACCATGCCGAAAATGCAAGCAATGGTATGCCGATGAGGCATCCCGTGTAATTGAGAAACTTTTCAAGAGAACTGTTCCAATACCCCTGTCTAATTCTTCCAACATTACCCATTATCAGTAAAAGCATCGTTCCAGTTGTAATTACAAATAATCCACATTTTGCGTCTTTTTCTAAAAAGTCGACGAAATACCACCTGCATGTGCTGACACACATGCATAGCAAACCAGTAAAGAATAATGCATTGTTCTCCCTACTTTTGTTGCGGTTTTTAAAGAGCAAAAAGACAAATATGCCTATCATACCCCCTATCGTGATAAATATCATGGCAAGTTTCTTTGCATGCTCGCCGATGGAGAGCATGGGAATTAGGAACATCCCGACTCCTGCGGCTATAAAATTATAAAGGATAATTAGTTTTATCAGCATAACTTTTCTCCCTAATTCGTCAAGATGATATTGTAGTCAAAAATAGATGATTTACATTTCCGGACATCTGATTTCCAAATTTCCGGAAGTGCGATTTCATCGCACAAGAATATTCATTTCTATGCAACAAGCTGAAGGCTAACATCCACGTTTTTATATTGTCTTCCTTCAACCCAACGCCCACCTTGATGTTTAAAAAAAGCCCAAATTTCGTAAGCTACCGTCACGTTGGTATAACTATATCCGGCGGCACTCATTATAGCACTATAACCTGATGCGGCCCAAGAAGCGGTACTTAATATAGGAATAAATTTTGCGCCTAACTTTTTTATTATTTCATTTTTAATTTTCTTTTTCGCTGCTTCTGTAAGGACTGTGCAGGCTGTTCCAGATATAAAGGAACCCAAACCGATTACATTATGGTCAATTGTGCATGTAGAAATTGCATCTTCTATTTTATAGTTTTGTGGTTTTGTCGACGTCGTCGTTAACACGATTGGAAACGCGTCATCCGAATCGAATTGAACAGTTTGGGTCAATATATTATTTTCTGAAATTTGATAATAACTTTTAATTTCTTCGCCTTTGGCATCAAGCGCAGTCGCTGGCTCAATCACCTCAACGACATTTCCACAATCATCCAGGATATAAACCCATCCTTTCTCTTTTATGCTTACATCTCCGACATTTTCATTTTCTTCATAATACTTCTCTGACATTATCATTCTATGGTTCTTTGGCAAATTAAATTTGAAAGAATAGTTTTTCACAGCAATCGAGTCCTTAATTGATATAGAAACCTTTGTTTCATTCAGTAAAATTCCCTCTTCATTAACTTTTTGCATTTTAGCAGATAACTTTATATGATTTACCTTTTCCAATCGCTTTATATCATTTGTTTGAAATTCGTTGATGATGTCCATATTTCTTGCTTCCGGATAATTTATTAATACAGTTTCATTAGCGTTCATCTTCGCGTTTTCAAATGCAAACGCGAATATGTTCATACTGCATGCTGTCGTAAAAATAAGTACTACCGAAATGATTATTCTTAGTCTTGCTTTCATTTTTCCTTCCTTTCTTAACTGCTACTTCGCTGCTATACTTAGTCACATGTTCACCTTTACTACCTGCATACGTGTAGCAGGAGGCTTTGCGCGATGGGTATAGTCTTTTGGTACGGATACGGTTTCTGACAACGTACTATTAACAGCGCTCTCAATCTTCGTCTTCTATTATGAACGGCTATTTTAAGCTCCATGAATGCTTGACTTGAATCTGCTTCGTTGTCTTATTATGGGCTACATAGCCCACAGCTGTTTCAAGTTTTATTGTTTTTTGGGTGGGTCCGGCGGAACCACCGGTTCCTCTCATTAAGTACTCTGCGTACATATTAACGTCCGATGCTCCGATTGTCCTCGCAGAACTGTCAGTAATATTTATGCCTAATACATCAATCTCGATTTTCGTTCCCGTTGCAGTTGGCGCCTTTGCATTTGCATTGCCATAACGCTCATCAATGCCATTCGCACTCAAAGTATAATGGTTTTCCAAGGATACCCAACCGCTTCCGGCAGTTGTTGTTACTGTCGCCTTTGCAGTAAAATAGCGGTTACCATAGTCTTTCCAAACGGTTTCTCCATTTACTGCCATTGGCATCACAGCCGGAATGTGCTGCATCGGAGATAATGCTGTTTCATCTTCCTTGCAGTCTGTAAATTCCATAATAAGTTCATCCCCGTTTTTCAGCTCATAAACTTGTCTGCAATATTCTGCGCCGTTTCCGATCGGCATCATTTGGATGTCTTCGGATTGATCTGCGTATTCCTCCAATGCCTGCACCAGAGTTTTTGCGATATCCGGTTCACCCTTTGCCTCGTCGATCACGACTTCGCTGCTTGATGCAGCAAAGGCAACGGATGGAATCATCACACACACCATGACAGCAGTCATCCAGATACAAAATATTTTCTTCATGAAACCCCCTCCTTTTTCTGAAATAAAAACGGTATGCTGTCCCTTTTGTAAGTTCAGCATACCAGTTTTATCACCACAGTTTCAAGTGTAGTGTTGTAAGTGCGCGTTTTTTGTTGTAAGTGCTTAATTTTTTTTCAGTATCTGGATGTATCGGGAGCCGGATCTCTGTAAATACATCGATTTGTCCATCCTGTTCGTCCAGATTCCACTGTACCTGTCCGCCTGCGTGCTTTACCGCATCTAAGATATTCCGCACACCGAGGCCGTGATTTTCTTTATCGGCTTTGGTCGTTTGTCCGAGTTGGATGATACCGTCTTCGATAACGGGTCTTTCGCTCGTCGGATTCTGTACCCGAATGAATTGATGGTCACGAAAGTTTGTAAAGGAGATTCGAACGCTGCGGTTCTTTTCACATTTTAGAGCTGCTTCGTAAGCATTGGCGATCACATTCGTAAAGATCACGCAAAGCGCAGTCTCCGAAACGTTAAAGTTATCCGCGAACTGGCCGACCAATTCCACCTGGATACCATCTCGCAATCCTTTACTGTAGTAGGCGTTTACCACCGCGTCGCCGATCAGGTTGCCGGTCGCGAGGTGCTTCATTTCCGCCTGCTGTCCCATCAGGTCCGAAACATACGAGAACACACGCTGGTCTCCCGCGTCTTTCGCGATGGAGGCGATAGCCTGCAGGTGCGCACTGCTGTCATGACGGAAACGCCGCAGCTCCTGCTGCTTCTCATAGAGCAGATGATACTGCCCCGTCTGTTCCTTAATGCAGCGTTCATTGAGTTCGACCTGTGTCCGCAGTTCCTTACGCTGAAAATAGAGCCACACGCCGAGCGCGATCGTAATGGTGAGGATCATTCCGGTTAGGCCATCCACGATCGTCAAAATGCCTTCCACTTTCAGTACGTCCTCCTCGGCGGTGCTGTAGTAGCTGAATGTAGGAATGGTTAATATCGCCGTAAAGATCAAATAGGTCCAAAGCGGAATGTTCAGCAGCACAGCATGGATTTTTTCTCGTTTCTTCCGAAGCAGGATCGCTAACAAAACAAAAAAAAGCAGTATGAACGCATTGCAAATCAAGGTCGCGCGATACCAGTCAATCATCACGTCTCGATCAAATTGCAAAACGGCCGTTAGGATACCCATAAAAAAACTGTACACGGATGCCCTGCATAAATCATATGTGAGAACCACTCCGATTTTTAAATGGGCGAAAAGCAAAAAAAGATTGACCCATGATAAGATTTGAACTGCTGCAGTAACCGAAAACCAATTCGGAAATATCACCGGCAGCAGCACTGCCGCTGCCGCGGTCAGTGCCGCCAGCGGCCAGCAGGCTTTTTCACGTATTTCATAGCTCAGGACATAACGGAACATGACAAAATTGAAAAGCAGCAAAAGGCACCGCAGTGCAATCCCCATCCAGATCATCTGCCGTACCTCGCCATCTTTCTCGCATAGTGCATATATTTTTCTTCACAAGCCTTTCGTCTGCGCGTGCTGAACGGAAAGAGTTCTTCGCAGTCGTCCAAGCGGACCCCTTTTTTGTCCAGTTTGGCGATATAACGGCAGCCGACGATACAGGTATCATGAATGCGCAAGAAGTCTTCGGCCGGAAGCATGGCTTCCCATACGCTCAGAGGGCGGCGGATCGTATAGTCCGCCCCGGATGCCAGATGGATCTGACTGTAAATATCCTGCACACGGATCCATACGATATCGCCGACCTGTAAGGATGTATTGTCATCCAGCGCCACGGTCTCATAAATGCTGTACAGGTCAAAGAATTTTTTCATCAAGAGGCAAAGCCGCTCGTAATCCATCGGTTTTTCAAAGAAACCGATCACATTGCGTCCAAAGGCTTCCCAGACGGCTTCGCTGTGACCGGTGACAAAGATGATCAGGCTTTCCGCACTCTTTTTTTCCAGTTCATCCCGGATCGCAAGCCCGTTTCTGCCCGGCATTTCAATATCCAAAAACAGCAGATCCGCCGCAAAGTCTTTCGCTTCTTCATAGTCGGTCACGCCTAAGATCCGCATGGCCCGCCCGTACTGTTCTTCGTAGCGCAGCAGGAGTTCTTCCGTTTCCCGCACGATTTCCGGCTGGTCATCGCAGATCAGCACATTGATCTTCCGCATCTCGCATCTTCCTTTCTATGGTCCATATCCCTTTTCTATTTCATGATACCGAAAAGTTCTGCAGGATGCAAGGGGAATGTTGTAAGTGCGCGATTTTTGATGTAAGTGCGCTTTGCAAGGCTCTGCCACCGCGTTCAGTACTTGCTCTGCACCACGATCTTGTCGGCAGTCTTGCCGGTTTCGCGCATCACGATGTCGCAGATCTTGGCTACGGTGTTGCTGTCCAGTTCCTGCTTGTCGACGGTCACGCTGACGCTGCTGTCGGTCAGGATGACGAAAGATTCCGGCAGGCCTTTGGATTTGATCATGCTCTCAATGGAAAGTTCTTTTTCCATGGCGTCCATGATGCGGGTCTTTTCGGCCGAAGCGTTTTTCTTCTCATTTTCGTTCTCGCTGCTGTTGATCGTCGAATCGAGATTAGCAAGCAGCTTGCTGCGGTCGAGGTCCAGGCTCGCGCGCATTTCCGCGAACGTCCCCTCCTGCGGCAGATTTTCTTCGGTGGCCGTGCGGCTGTCTACGAGCACATCGCCGTCATGGACGGGGATCTCATCCTGCATGCCGGCCGTTACCAAAAGTCCCGTACCGAACACGACGATCAGCGCCAGAGCGGTCAAACGTTTGCTTTTATAGAGAATATCCTTATAACTGAACTTCTTTTTCAAAGTCACTCCTCCTGTTCTTTCTCAAAGACGATCACACTGGAAACCGGGATCTGATAAAGGGTCGCGACGCCTTTGGTCAGATCATTGGCAACAATGGGGTTTGCCCCGCCCTCTGCCGTCACGATCACGCCGGTCACGCGGTTGTTTTCATCGTATTCCATGATCACATCCACCGCGCCGACGCCTTTCATGCCGGACAAAATGCTGCAGAGCTGTTCCTCACTGCCGCCGTCCCGGTCGATGATCTGCTTCCTGACGTCTTTAGAATCCGTCAGAACGCTCAGCGCCAGGATCGCCACCGACGCGAGCAGCAGGACTGTGATAAGGCGCAGCATGGCCCCTTTTCCTATCAGTTTGTCAAACATAATCTTTACTCCATATATATGATTCTCAGACGCAAATATACCGAATTACCGGATCCAGGATCATCAGCAGGATGATCAGGGAAAAGATCAGCTTCAGATATTTTTCCATCGATGAATCCGGTACCAGGATCTGAAAGAATGTCAGGGACAGGATCATCAAAAAAATGTCCTTGACCCAAGTCAGTACTGCTTCCATCATCCGCCTCCGATCCCGACCACGATGCTGATAAAAATGATAAACAGCAGCGACGTAAAGAATACGATGGACGCGATGGAGATCATGCAGCTGCCCATGTCATTCAGTCCATCCGCGATCTTGGAATCCGTGATCGGTTCCGCGGCCGCGGCCGTGAGCTTGTAAATGACGGCCGCGGCCAGCATCTTGAGCAGCGGCACCAAGGTCAGCAGGATCAGGGTCAGGATCCCGAAGATGCCGACCACGCCTTTGATGGAGCGCATGCAGCGCAGGAACAGCTCCACCGTGTCCGATGTGAAGCCGCCTACGATCGGAATGAACGTACTGATGGAATACCGCGCCGCGTTGATCAGCAGGCCGTCCGAGGTATCGGACAGCAGTCCCTGCACGCTGAAGATCCCCGACAGCAATGCCAGGATCATACCGGTGACGATCACCGCGGCATTGCGGATCAGCTTCGACAGTTTGTTTACATAGTTCTTCTCCGTCAGACAATTGATCAGTCCCAGGATCGTCGCCGCGAACAGCGCCGGCAGGATAATCGTCTTGATGATCAGCCCGAAGCCGGTCACCGCGCCGAGCATCATCGGGTTGAGGATCGTCCCCGAGGCGATCGAGCCGGTAGCGATCAGGATCCCGAAAAGGATCGGCGCCACCAGCGTCATCGTGTTGACCATCGTTGCGACCGTGTCCAGACTCAGCTCATAGATCAGCCGGAAGCTGTTGATGGAGATCCCGATGATCACCATCGTGCAGATCAGCTGCCCGATGCCCGCCAGTGACTTTTTGCCAAACGATGACGCCAGGCTCTGCAAAAGTCCGACGGCGATGCAGACGGTCAGAATCTGTACTGCGAGGAGCAGCGCTCCTTTGACCTCATATAGGAACAGCGTCTTCAGATTTTCGATCAGTACCGGTGCATCGAACAGGCTTTCCCCCTCCAAAGCGGAGGTGAGGATTTTTTCCAACGTAAAATCGTCGGACAGTCCCGCCGAATATGCACGGACCTGCTCGGAGAGAGCGTCAAACTGCTGTGCGTCCAGCGTTTCCTCCATCTGTTTTCTGAGTATCTCTTGATAGTCCATAGTCTCTTTTTCCTATTTGCTTTTGGCTGGCTCCGGTCAGACCAGCGTGTCCAGCAGGTTCATCAGTGAGGTGAAGATCGGGATCGCCGCAAAAAAGATAGCGATCTTGCCGGCCAGCTCGACCTTGGTTCCGATGGATTTTTCACCGGCGTCCTCACAAAGCGCCGCGGTAAATTCCGTCGCATAGGCGATCGCCAGCACCTTGAGGATGATCGGAAAGTATTCCTGTCCGCAGGTCAGACGGCTGTAGAGATTTTCCATGTAGACGAAGCCGTAGCGCAGGCTGTCCAGGACATAGTACAGCAGGATGATGGAGGTGCAGAGCACCGCTTCCACCGTGAATTCCGGTTTATAGCTCCGGATCAGCGCGACCAGAATCAGGCCTGCAACCGCGACTGCGCAGATTTTCAATGTGATCAGCATGCCGCACCTCTAAAACGTCAAAAAAACCTTGATGGTATCAAAAAATTCGCTGATCATTTTGATGATGATCGCCAGCACGATGATCACCCCGGCTAGCGTCGTCATCATCGCCTCTTCTTCCCGCCCGGCTTTATTCAAGATCTGGTTCAGCAACGCGATGGCAATGCCGATCGCGGCGATTTTGAACAGCACATCCACATCAAACGACATGTTTTCTCCTTTCATACCCAAGCTCAAAGCAGTACGATTGCGATGAGTCCTCCTGCAAAGAAACCGATCCTGCGTAATAGCGGTCCTTTCGTGCGGTAAGATTCTTCGGCTTCCTGTATCTGTGATTGCAGCCGTTCCTGTAGGTATTCAAACTGCTTTTGCTGATTTTCACAGTCGGTTTGTCCCAAAAACGTTCCCGGATAGCAGAACACCTCGATATCCTGCGTGGTAAGCGGCGTTCCTGCATAGACAGTCTTGACACTTTCCTCCCACGCGCGCTGCAGGCCGGCCTGCTCTGCTGCGAGTTTTTGCTGTACTGCGAAGAGCAGACGGAAAGCGCGGCTCTCGGTATCGCCTTTCTTTTGCTGCAAAACGTTCTGCAGCGGCTCGTGCAGATACTGGATCTCGCTTTTGAGCTGCAGCATCATCTGCCAAAAATCCCGTTGCAGGGTGATGCGTTGTTTCATTTCGCGGCTTTTGAGGATGCCGTACAGGCCGAGCGAAATCACAAGCCCCACAAGTCCCGCGGCTTTAAGCATTCTGCACCTCTTTCACCGTGCCTGGTCCGTCGGTATTTGTCAGAACCACAAGATAGCGAAAGGCTTTTTCCGCGAGCAGTCTGCCGATCTTGGATGCTGCCGCATCCTCCCTGGAATTTCCGTGCATGGAAGTGATCAGACAGACCCCCGCGTTAAGGCAGTCCTCGATAGCTGCCGCGTCCTGCTCTCTGCCGATCTCGTCGGTAAAGATGACCTGCGGCGACATGGACCGGATCAGCATCCGGATGCCGGCTGTCTTTTCGCAGCGGTCAAGGACATCACAGCAGGATCCCAGGTCAAAGCTCGGGAGACTCTGATACATGCCTGCAAGTTCCGATCTTTCATCGCAGATGCCGACCTTGATCCGATTTTGACTGAAATTTCGGGCGAGGTCCCGCAGCAGGGTCGTTTTGCCGCAGCCTGGCGGCGATATGATCAGTGTGTTCGCAGGCTGCACCTTGCCGCCTTGCTCATACAAACGGTGGAACAAATGGTCGCTGCACCCCTTGATCTCCTTGGCAAAGCGGATATTCATCGAACTGATCTCTTTGATCAGCGCGATCTCCCCGTTTTTTTGCACCACCTTGCCGCAGACACCGACGCGGTGTCCGCCCTCTATGGTCACAAAGCCCTTTGCCAGATCGTTTTCGTAAGCGTAATAGGAAAAGCGTATCAGCCGGTTCAGCGTTTCCTGCAGTTCCTCAACTGTAACCAGATGCGGGACTCGCTGCGTACCTCTGCCGGTCTCAAGGCGGATCTGCTGCCCGCAGCGCAGGCGGATCTCCTCTAAATTGCATAGCACGCTGGCCGGCAGCCCTTCCAGTTCCCGGCCGATCGAGGGCGGCAGCCGGTTCAAGATTTGTCTGAAGTGTTCCATAATCTTATCCTCTTTTCTTTTTTCAGGTTTGTACATTCTATGCGTGGGACAAGGTTTTATGACAAAAACAAAAAAGACTTCGCATTTCTGCGAAGTCCCCTTGCTCTCTTTTGTTTTCCCCTTTTGCTACTTTATGTCTTACATGAAAGTACTGCAAGCGGAGAATAACAGCATGATACCGGTAATAAAAACTAATGGCAATAAATTTTTCATTTCTTATTCCTCCTTGTACTTTGATCTCTTTCTATATTTTAGAAATGTCTTTTGCAGCGTCCCCATTTCTTAACGCTTACATAATATACTCGCCGCAGGGGCGCAAAAGGTTACAAGGAAAAAATATTTTTTTCAACTTTTTTTCACATTTTTTTCATATGTTCGTCAAAGTTCGTCAAAGGCTTTAAACTGCAAACCGGATCAGGATCATATAGCACGCGGTCCCGAGCACGATGCTCAAAAAGGTGCTGTGTTTCCACTTATAGCTGACTGCCGTAACAAGCGCTGCGATGACCTGCCACAGTCCCGTCCCTAAAAAATCGGTGCTGACGTCTTTCAGGCAGTAAATGATCAGAACCGCCATGATAGCCGCGGGCAGAACGTCCCCCAGCTCCTTTAATTTTTGCGGCATCTGCCGTTCGCCGCGAAACACCAGAAACGGAAAGGCCCGCAGCCCCAGCGTGATGACACCGGCGGTCACGATCTTGATGATGGCTTTGATACTGCTAGTCATTCCTGCATCTCTCCTTTCTCATCGTTCCCTTCTCATCGTTCCCTGCAAAGGAACGCGGTTTCTGCTCGTACTGAATGGTGACCATCAAAATGGCCGATACCAGGATCAGGGACGGCAGCATGAAAGAGGTCGTTCCGAAAATGACCAGACAGGCAGATGCAATGCCCAAACCGACGATCGCCGGCTTATGATCTTCCGCCTGCTCCCACTGATCGATGAACAAGATCACAAACAAGGCCGTCATGCAAAAATCAATCCCGGTCAGATCATAAGGAATCAGTTGTCCGAGAATACCGCCGGCCGCAGAGGCCGCAAGCCAATAGGTTCGGCTGAATACCGCCATCCAGAACATCATCTCCTTGCGATCCGGATCATCCTTGCCAATCGAACAGTTCAAAGCATAGGTTTCGTCCGTCATCGTACGGATCATGTAATTTTTGCGTTTTCCCATACTGCGAAAATCATCAATGAACGAGATACTGTAAAAAGCATGGCGGCTGTTCATCAGAAGCGCAGTCAGCGCAACTGTGAGTAGTGACGCGCCGCCGGAAAGGAAGGTCACCAGTACAAACTGAAAAGCGCCGGTGTAAACAACCGCACTGGTGAGCAACGCGTAGTACCAGGCAAAACCAGCATTTTCCATCAACATGCCATATGCCATACCGATAAAAAGATAACTGCACATGACCGGCAGCGTTTTGATAAACGCTTTCTTGCGGATACTTTTTAAAGCTTCGGTAGATTTCTGCGATTTGTTTGGTTGTGCTTGTGTTTGTGCTTGTTGCATTTTGTGTTTTTTCCTGCTCCTTTCTGCGTAATCTTTGTATATACAGACAGCAAAGACAGCTATCAGCATAACATAAAAGTCCAAACCTGTCCAGTATATTTACGAAATCTTAACACGATTCCTTGTGCCGGATCGGTCCGGCATATCGCGTGCCCAAAGGAAAAACCCCTCATTTCTAAGGGGTTTTTCGCAGACGACCGGCAATCCTGCCGATCTTTATTTTCGCTTTTCGCTTTGTATCTTTTTTGCTTATGCAGTCGGATTTGCCGGCTTCGGCAGTCTGTCCGTGATGCACTGCATCAGGCTGTCCGTGCATGGAAGCGCATCAAACGCTGCGCCGTTGCTGACAACCACCAGTTTTGCTTCGTCTGTCGGAGCCAGTACGCCGCCGAGCACTTCGCCGATCTCTGCGTATTTATAGGCAGGTACGGTGTCACACATTTCGTCCGAAATATCCTGCTCGGTTTCCCATCCGAAGACATCTTCAAAAATCTCTGCGATCTCTGCCGCGATCTCCCAGTTTGACAGGAAAATATCTTCGTCGATGGCCGCGTTAACAGGCTGTAATCTTCTTTCAGTGTTCGTGTAAGTACCGTCTGTACTTGCAAAGCCGGTTCCCGGAAGAACAACGTCTGCTTTTGCTGCCAGTTCAGTCATATGCGTATCGCATACAGCCAGGAATTCAAGCGCATCGGTGTTGATATCCGCATTTTCTCCGAATACGAATAACGCTTTGACGCCGTCCAGTGCTTCCTTGCCTGCGTGGATGCCCATGTCGACCAGACCCTGAGAGTTGTTCTTCGGTTTGATCATCAGGATACCGTTTCTCGGTCCGCCGATGTGACCGGATAACAACGCGATGTCACCGATGAGTTTCGCAGCGTCAACCGTCAGGTTGTTCTGCTGGTAAACGATCATCGCTTTCTTAGCGCCCAGGTATGCGTCTGCAATCTCCTTGGCCGCGTCGGAAACGTTCACGTCTGCCAGAGAAGCTGCGAATGCGTCGTAACCTTCCGCTTTCTTCGCTTTGCCGCTGTCAACGATCGCTTTTGCGATCTCCTTGAGGAAACCAAGGCCGTTTTCGCCGTTGCATACATCGAGGATGCGTGCGCCTGCTTCCGCTGCCTGCTTCAGCTTCAGGGAAATCACTCTGGAGTCTTCCTCGTTGAAGCCGACTTTTAAGATCACATTCGTGGAAAGCAGCTCGTCGATGGTGTTCGGGGAAGCATCGAAGCCTAAGACTTCAGCCAGACCGTTTTCTCTTGCGTTCATGCAGAGAACCTTCGCACCGATGACATTTGCCATCTTCTTGATCGCGTAAGCTTCTTCGTTGGTATACCGGTCAGAGATCGAAACTGCGATCGCATCTTTGCCGTATTTCGCGCCGATGGACTGCATTCTCTTCGCGATGAGTACCAGTGCTTCATGGTAATCCGCTTCTCGGAAGTTTCCGTCTTCTTTTACCTGCGGATCTTCTAACTTGTCTTCCAGTACGGAGCAGTCAAATCCCCATTTACCCTTACCGCAGATCAGGCCCTTGTTGACAGTGCCCTCCTTATCCGGGTTCGCCTTGATCAGCATATCACCGTAGGATTCCAACTTCAGGGAGCAACCAACCGAACAGTAGGAACAGGTCGTTTCGGTTTCTTCTGCCGGAAGTGGTGTTTCTTTGATCATCGTGGTTCTTTCCTGCAGAGCGCCGGTCGGACAAACGCTGACGCACTGGCCACAGGATATGCAACCGGATTCAGCCAGTGGCTTGCCCATATTTGGCATAACAACCGTGTCAAAGCCTCGATGTACTAATCCCAATGCGCCGACACCGACAACTTCATCACAGACCCGAACGCAAAGTCCGCAAAGAATGCACTTATTCGGATCTCTGACGATAAACGGATGATCATCTCCATATTCGGTAGTGTTCTTGTCTCCTGCAAATCTTTCCGGATGTACATCATATTGGTTTGCGAAGTCGATCAGCTTACATTCAAAGTAATCGTGACATCCGCATTCCAGACATCTGGAGGCTTCTGCCATGGCCTGTTCTTCGGTGAACGCGCACGGAATCACTTCGCTGAAGTTATTCTTTCTTTCTTCCGGGCTGAGTTGCGGCAGTGTCTGTCTGCAGAGTCTCTCTCTATCTTCAAAGGTCTTTTCGGTAATATCATTTCTTTCAACTACGAAAGGTTTTTCATATTTCACTTCTTCGCCTGCAAGGTAAGCGTCGATCACATCAGAAGCCTTTCGTGCGTCTGCAATCGCTTCTACTGCGATGGAAATCTTGTCATTACCGCAGTCGCCGCCTGCGAATACGCCCGGTATGCTGGTCATGAACGTTTCAGGATCATATGCGATCGCATTCTTTCTGGTCTTGTCACAGTCAAAGATGGAGGCGTCAACCGCCTGACCGATCGCAAGGATCATGGTATCGATTGCCAGCGTTTCGGTCTTGCCTTCTACCGGAATCGGTTTTCTTCTGCCGGATGCGTCCGGTTCTCCGAGTTCCATCACCTGTAGGATGACCTCTTTCACGTGACCGTTTTCATCCTTGACAACCTCCAGCGGATTGGTCAGATTCTTGAAAATGACGCCTTCTTCTTCGGCTTCTTCAATTTCTACCATATCTGCAGGCATTTCGTCTTTGGTTCTTCTATAGATGTTGTAAACTTCCTTCGCGCCGAGTCTAACTGCAGTTCTGCACGCGTCCATCGCGGTGTTGCCGCCGCCGACGATTGCAACCTTTTCGCCCATGCCGATCTCTTCGTTTCTGACAACCTTACGCAGGAAATCAATTCCGCCGATCACGCCTTCTGCATCTTCGCCCTTGCATCCTACGCCAGTGGATACCCATGCGCCGATACCCAGAAGCACAGCGTCGAAATCGGAACGGATAGTTTCGAACGGAATATCCACGCCAACTTTGGTGTTTGTGATGATCTCAACGCCCATCATCTCAATGGTTGCAATTTCTTCATCTAAAACAGCCTTTGGAAGTCTGTATTCCGGAATACCGTAACGGAGCATACCTCCGGCGTTTGGCATAGATTCAAAGATCGTGACTCTGTGTCCCATCTGTCTTAAAAAGTATGCTGCGGATAAGCCCATCGGACCACCGCCGATGATGGCAACACTCTTTCCGGTGTCTTCCGAACATTCCGGAATCAAACGCTCGCCGTCCAAATCCTGGTCTGCCGCGAATCGCTTTAACTGCTGAATGGAGATCGGTTCGTCCACCAGACCTCTTCTGCAGGCTTCTTCGCACGGATGCGGACATACTCTGCCCAGTGCTGCCGGCAGCGGAATTTTATCTTTTATAAGTTCTAGCGCGGCTTCAAATTCACCGTTCGCGATCAGTCCGACATAGCCTTGACAGTCGGTGTGAGCCGGACATGCCAGTACGCAAGGTGGTCTGCAGTCACCAGTATGGTTGGAAATCAGCAGTTCGAGGTTTGTCTTTCTGGATTCAATGACACGATCGGTGTTGGTATTTACAATCATACCCGGTGCGATTTCGGTTGCACATGCTTTGCAGAGCTTTGGATTCCCATCTACCTCACACATACATAAGCCGCAGGAACCGTAAATTTTTGTTCTTTCATCGTAGCAAAGAGTCGGAATGAAAATATCGTTTTCTCTGGCAACTTCAAGAATAGTCTGTCCGGCAAATCCGGTAACTTCTTTGCCGTTGATGTTTAATCTATATTTGTTCATTACCTTTTTCCTCCTCCCTATTTCTTTTCGATTGCGCCAAACTTACAAGTTTCTAAGCACTTGCCGCACTTGATACATTTCGTTTGATCGATCACGTGCTGTTTCTTGACTTCTCCGGAAATTGCGCCGACCGGACACTTCCTTGCACAGGCGGTGCATCCCTTGCAAGCATCCGTGATCGTATAAGTTACGAGCGCCTTGCAGGATGCTGCGGTACACTTGTGATGGTAGATATGGTCTTCGTATTCGTTCCGGAAATACTTGATCGTCGTAAGAACAGGATTCGGAGCGGTCTGACCAAGACCACAGAGAGAACCGTCCTTGATCTTGCCTGCCAGTTCTTCCAAAAGCTCGATATCGCCGTCCTTTCCTTCACCTCTGGTGATCCTTTCGAGAATTTCCAGCATTCTCTTCGTCCCGATACGGCAGTAGTTGCACTTGCCGCAGGATTCGTCACGCGTGAAGTTCAGGAAATATCTGGCCATATCAACCATACAGGTATCTTCGTCCATAACGATCATACCGCCGGAACCTACGATCGCGCCGGTCTTATTGATGTCTTCATATGTAACCGGGGTGTCGATCAGGCTCGCCGGGATACATCCGCCGGATGGCCCGCCCATCTGTACAGCCTTGAACTGTCTGTCGTTCTTGATGCCGCCGCCGATGCCGAACAGAACTTCCCTTAAGGTCATGCCCATCGGTACTTCGACCAGGCCACCTTTCTTGATCTTGCCTGCCAGTGCGAATACCTTGGTGCCCTTGGACGCTTCGGTACCGAACTTGCCGAATGCCGCACCGCCGTTGTAAATGATCCAAGGTACGTTTGCCAGTGTTTCTACGTTGTTGATGTCGGTCGGTTTCTGCCAGAAGCCCTTAGCTGCCGGGAACGGCGGCTTCAGACGTGGCATACCTCTCTCGCCTTCCAGCGATGCGATCAGCGCGGTTTCTTCTCCGCATACGAATGCGCCCGCGCCGGCTTTGATGTAGATATCAAAGTCAAATCCGCTTCCGAAGATGTTCTTGCCCAGATAGCCTCTTTCTCTGGCCTGTGCCATCGCGATTTCCAGTCTTTTGATCGCAAGCGGATATTCCGCGCGGCAGTAGATCACGCCCTGCGAAGCGCCCATGGCATAGCCGCCGATGATCATGCCTTCCAGTAAGGAATGTGGGTCACCTTCCAGAACGGAACGATCCATGAATGCGCCCGGATCACCTTCGTCAGCGTTACAGACTAAATACTTTTCCTTACCAGGACTTGCTTTGGCTGCGTTCCACTTGAACCAGGTTGGGAAACCTGCACCGCCTCTGCCTCTCAGACCGGAAATTTTAATTTCTTCGATCACTTCTTCCGGTTTCATCGACTTGAGTACCTTTTCGATCGCTTTGTAGCCATCTACCGCAAGGTATTCATCGATGTTTTCCGGATTGATCTTACCGCAGTTGCGCAATACAACTCTCTGTTGTTTGGCAAGGAACTGTTCGTCTTCCGGTGTGATTGCGTATTTCTGACAGACTTCGTGCTTTACCAGATGACTTTCCACAATCTCCGCAACCTTATCCGGCTGTACTTTGACGTATCGGGTCATTTCACCGTTATCATCATATACATCCACAATCGGTTCCAGATAGCAGGTACCGACACAGCCTGTGATGTCCACTTTGATGCCGAGGTCTTTTGCTTCAATCTGCTTTTCCAATTCTGCGGCAGTTTTCTTGGCACCGGTTGCGATACCGCAGCTGCCTTCTCCAACTACTACTTTCATGCGGGCACCTCCTATGCTCTTTCTCTGATCTCGGTCAGAATTTGCTTTACCTTATCCTTGGTCAGGTTGCCGTAGGTTTCATCCCCTTCCGCGCTTTTGACCATCATAACCGGCGCTAAGGAGCAACAGCCAAGACAGGCAACGTTATTGAGGGTGAAAACGCCGTCTTCTGTAGTCTCACCGTCTTTGATGTTGAGAAACTCGCAAACGGCCTCTTCGATCATTTCAGAACCGTTGACGTGACATGCGGTACCCTGGCAAAGCATAATCAAATACTTGCCAATCGGCTGAAGTCTGAACTGTGCATAGAAAGTTGCTACGCCGTAAATTTTTGCAGGTTTGATCCCTGTCGCATCAGAAATGTAGTTGATCGTGTCTGCAGACAGATAACCGTAGATTTCCTGAGCTTTCTGCAGAATAGTAATTAAACTACCCGGCACCTTTGCATATTGATCCAAAACAGGCTGCAGTTCTTTGAACTGATTTTTTCTGTTTTCGGCACAATTGCAGTTACATGTTTTTTCACTCATTTTTGCACCTCTTAAATATAAATTACATCCAAATTGGATAATTTAAAACAAGCTTATTCCGCGTCGGACTTTTCGGTGTTCTCTTCCCCGTTTTCATCCTGAATATCCAGGATGTAGATCTTGACACGCTCGATACGCCGATCCTGGATTGCCATAATCTTGAACTGATAATTTTCAAACTCAATGATTCTGCCGACATCGTTTTCGTCTGGGATCTCACCCAGCATATCAATGAGGAAGCCGCCGATGGTCTCACTGGTCTCCGATGTCAGGTCAATTCCCAGTTCTTCATCCAGATCTTCCAAGCTGACATCGCCGTCGACCAGATAGGTCTTATCATCGATCTTATCAATAATCTCTTCTTCTTCATCGTACTCGTCGTCGATATCGCCGACCACCTGCTCGATGATGTCCTCCATGGTAACGATCCCGCTGAAGCCGCCGTATTCGTCGATCAGGATCGCAATCTGCTGCTTCATCTTCTGCAACTCAAACAGTAGCGCGTCGATGTTCTTCGTTTCCGGAACAAAATACGGTTTGCGCAGGATCGATTCGATGTCCACTGCCTCAAAGCCCTTTTCCCAGGCCTGGATCAGATAATCCTTGATGTTGAGAATGCCAATGATATTATCGGTTTCTCCTCTGCACACCGGGATTCGGGAATAGCGCAGCGTCATCAGGTCATTCAGATATTCCTCCGGAGGATCCTCGATATCAATGACAAAAACATCGGTACGCGGTGTCATGATCTCATAGGCTTGTTTGTCATCCAGCGCGAAGATCGAGTTGATCATTTTTTTGCCTTCCGCTTTGAGTACGCCGGATTCCTGCCCTGCTTCGAGGATTGACATGACCTCTTCCTCCATCTGCGAACTGTCCGCTTGATTGGTCAACTTCTTCCAGAGTTTTTTGATTCCTTTGTCCTTATGTTCTTTCGACCCGGGGCCGCCGGTACTGTCGTTTGACATATTCTGTTTCTCCTTTTATGTATCTTTCTTTTTTCGTAGCATGAAATTTGCTGCTGTCGGCTGTTTCATGCGGATCTTGAGGATCTGCTGCGGATGCGGCGCAGCTTCGATCGGTTCGCCGTCTTCGTTATACATCTCCCGCAGGGTCTGTGTAAAGAAATCCGTATGTGGGCCGAAGACTTCGATCTCATCGCCCAGCACCATCTTGTTGCGCTGTTCGACGATCGCATAGCCGGTCTCCGGGTCATAGGATCGAACCATCCCCGTAAAGGTATAGTCCCGGGTGTAAGTACTCGTCTGATAGTTCTGATCCAGATTGGTTGGCTTATGGAAATAGAAGCCCGTTGTAAATTCCCGATGGCTGACTTTTTTGAGTTCCGCCATCCATTCTTCCCGAAAAGCATAATTTTTCGGATCTTCGCAATAGGCGTCGATCGCCCGCCGATAAGCGGCAACAACCGTCGCCACATAGAAGACACTCTTCATGCGTCCCTCAATCTTGAGGGAGGAAATCCCGGCTTGAATGAGCTGCGGAACGTACTCGATCATGCAAAGGTCGCGGGAATTCAGAATATAGGTTCCGCGGTCATCTTCTTCGACCGGATAATACTGTCCGGGGCGCTGTTCTTCCATCAATGCGTACTTCCATCTGCAAGGATGCGCGCACTGTCCGCGGTTCGCATCCCGTTCGATCATGAAGTTGCTCAGAAGGCATCTCCCTGAGTAGGAAATGCACATCGCGCCGTGGATGAAGGCTTCATATTCCAGATCCTGCGGCGTGTTCTCCCGGATTTCATAGATCTCTTTAACGGTCAGTTCTCTTGCCAGCACAATCCGTTTCACGCCCATGCGGTGCCAGAACTTTGCGGTTTCGTAATTGGTCATGTTTGCCTGCGTGCTGAGGTGGATCTCCGCCTGCGGGATGATCTCCTGTATCATGGCGATCACGCCGGGGTCACTGACGATAAACGCATCCAGCGCAAGGTCTTTGATCTCCGCAAGATATGTGCGCAGCGGCTCAATGTCTTCGTTATGCGCAAAGATATTCATGGCTAAATAACATTTTACACCATGTGCATGGCAAAACGCAATACCCTCCGCAATTTCTGCAAGGCTCAGATTGCCGGCGCCGGCCCGCAGCGAAAACATTTCGCCGCCGAAATAAACCGCGTCAGCCCCGTAAAGTACTGCAATTTTCAGTTTTTCCAGATCCCCTGCCGGGGCAAGTAGTTCAGGCTTTTTTATCATATTTCTATCTTTTATACTTCTGTATTTCTATTTTTTTCTGTTCTGCCTCAGTGCTTGTGGCCGGTTTTAGCTTGCTCACGGAGATCCCGTCTCCGATGGCCAGCACCGCGGAGTCCATGTTCGGATGCTGTTCGATATATTCCAGAAATTCCCGCATCTTACGAACGTTGGTCTTGTGCTTACCGTTGGGATCGTAGCGATCGTCGGCCACCTTGGCCTTGAACAGGACATTGTCACAGAGGATCACCGCATCCTTACAGCTGACAGTCCGCGCTGCGTCCACGAAGCGCCGGTAGTGGCTCTTGGCCGCATCGATAAACACCAGATCAAACGGCGCGGCTTTTGCTTCGTAAAGCCCCTTGACGGCTTCTTCCCCGTCTCCCAAAAGTACCGTTATTCGATCTTCGTATCCAAGTCTGCGGATATTGCAAGTCGCCGTCTGATAAATCACCGGGTCTTTCTCAACGGTCAGAACCTCCGCACCGCAACACTCCGCGAAAAACATTGCGGAATAGCCGACCGCGCAGCCGATCTCCAAAATTCTTTTTGGCTGCACGATCGCCAGCATCGTTGTGAGATACTGCTCGGTCTCCTTGAGGATGATCGGAACGCCTGCCGCTTCCGCTTCCGCGCGGAGCGCACCCAGCGCAGGAGTCAGTGGTCGGTAAAAGCTGTTGATATATTTCGTAACGAGCATATTCGTAATATTCTGTGTCAGTTCCATATTACTAGTGGGCAGCCCGATAGGCTTTGTCATAAGCTGCCTTATCTTTCAAGAATTGGTTGTAATCGGAAGAAAAGTTCATACTTCCGTCTAGCTTTTCGCTGACGACGAAATACAGATAATTTTCATCCGATGGATAAAATGCCGCCTTGATCGACGCCATACCCGGCGAACAGATCGGCCCTGGGATATTGTTGTACTTGTAGCTATTGTATGGTGAATCAATCTCAAGATCCGCATAAGTCAAATTGTCTTTTTGTTTGCCGAGCACATACTGTACTGTCGAACACATCTGGAACTTCATGCCCTTTTCCAGACGGTTATAAATGACAGCCGCGACCTTCGGACGTTCGTCATCGAGCACAGTCTCGCGTTCAACAATGGACGCGTACTTGATGATGTCGCGCAGTTGCACGCCGTACTCGGTCGTCAGATAAGCCCCATAGCGATCCAGAAGATCAGCCCATTCGGCTTTCTGTCCTTGGAAGATTCCCTTAAAAACATCCTGATCAAACTGGCGGAGCATGGTGTTGATGACCTCTTCTTCCGAGCTGCCATCCGCGACGTAATAAGTATTCGGCATCAGATAACCCTCCAGATAATTATCCGCAAGACTGCTTCGCATTTCCTCTTCGTTGCTCGCGTAGCGAAGAAATTCATATGTATCAAACCATTTTTTATCTTTTACGACATTCTCAAATGTCGCCTGATCCCCCATGCCCTGCTCGACCAGCTTTTGAATCGTCTGCTTCACAGTCAGACCCTCCGGCACGGTAAATGCCTTCATACTGACCTTGCCCCCGACTAAGATCTCGGCGATTTCGGTATAGTCCATAGACGGTGACAACGCATAAGTACCGGCTTTATATTGGCTGTCCCATCCCTGGCTCTTTGACCAGAGGCGGAATTTACTTGCGCTGGCGATCACTCCGTTGTCTTCCAGAGTCTGCGCGATTGCAGCGGCGCTTGATCCGGACGGGATTTCAATACGGATCGCCGATGCATCCTCGTGGTCAAGCGGTTTACCCAAATTGTTCAGATACAGCCGGAAGCCAACCGCGATGAGCGCTACACCGATGAGCGACGCAATCAGAATTCTGGTAAATTTTTTCTTTGATGATCTCATGTTTATCCCCTTTTGTATCCTTTGCTCGGTTCTTGCGTGGTATGCTTTGTGACATTGTATTCACAAGAATTTAAGAAAAACGGAAGGTCGGCAGAATTTTGCTGCGCGTCCTTCCGCCACTCAAGCTTTTCGTATCGCTTATTTCGCCCTTCCCAGATATTCGCCGGTTCTGGTGTCGATCTGAATCTTTTCGCCGGTTTCAATGAAGATCGGAACCTGTACGACTGCGCCGGTTTCCACAGTTGCTGCCTTGGTTACGTTGGTAGCGGTGTTTCCCTTTACGCCCGGTTCGGTTTCGATGACTTCAAGATCAACGAAGTTCGGCGCTTCTACCAGAAAAGCGTTTCCTTGGAAGAATTTCACAGTCGCCTCATCGTTCGGTCTCATGAATTTGATCGCGTCTTCGACCTGTTCCTTGCCCAGAGGAATCTGCTCATACGTTTCAGGATCCATGAAGTAGTACAGATCGTCCATATCATACAGATACTGCATCTTCTTGGTTTCGATGATCGCTTCTTCGAACTTGTCGTCCGGATTGAAGGCTTCTTCTCTGGTCGCGCCGGTGATGATGTTCTTATATTTGGTTCTTACGAATGCAGCGCCTTTACCCGGTTTTACATGTAAGAAATCAAGAACAACATGCGGTTCTCCGTTGATCTGGAATGTTCTTCCTTTTCTAAAATCACTAGCGTAAATCATTTTTTATCTCTCCATTCTTCAATTAAGTCTGTTATTTGTGACATATTGATACTATATTATATCAAAAAAACGTTCGATTGCCAAGTCCTCAATCTGACATTTTCAGTCATTTCCAGCAAAATCAGCCCAAAAGATCGCCGACACCGATAGCTTCCCCGATGATTCCATAAACATCTTTCATCATCAGCGAAAAACGCATCTCTGCCTGCAAGTACTGCGCTGTCAGCGGATCGGCAGCCATGATCGTGTAAAGCTGCTGAATGCCGGCCATATCGTCCGCATTCGGCTGCTCGCCCATCATCTGCTTTGTCTGGAATTCCAGCTGTTTTGTCTGAAAGTCCTTGAGCATCTTGGAAAGTTCTTCGTTTGCATCAATCTGTTTTTTTAAAGCATCGTACTGTTTGAATTCTTCGGATGCTTTGATCGCGGACGCCAGTCCGTGTGCCTGATCATATACGTTCATTTGCTTATTTCTCCTTTACTGTTTTATCAAAATTTTATCCCTGCGCGTTGCACTGATCCGCTTCCCGCAGCTGACGCCTCCGTCTGCTGCAGTCGCTCACTGCTGCTTTGCGAGGAATTTCATCTGCTCGCTGCGGCGAAAACGGTGCGTCGTTTCAGGGTGCAGGCCAAAGCATTGCATTTTCCGCAGACGCTGCATGTCATAGCCCGCAAAGCGATGCAGATGCACAGCATGCGCGCTATACTTCGAGGAAGATCGGCAGGATGATCGGACTGCGCTTGGTCGTTTCGTAGATGAAACTGCTCAGCGAATCCCGAACCTGCGACTTCATCGCGTTCCAGTCCTTGATGTTGCGGTTCTGACAGCGCTCCAACGCCTGACTCGCCACCTTGCGCGCCTCTTCGATCAGTTTTTCGTTTTCTCTGACATAGACGAAACCTCTGGATATAATATCCGGTCCGGAAACCACCAGGTGGCTTTCCTTTTCGATCGCTGCCACCACGATGATCAGTCCGGATTCCGAAAGAAGTTTCCGATCACGTAGCACGATGTTGCCGACATCGCCGACACCAAGACCGTCGACCAGGATCGCGTCTGCCTCCACCTGATTTTTTTCTACAAACGCCCTGCGCGTATTGACGTTCAAAATATCACCGTTGTTGAGCACAAAAATGTTTTCCTTTTTCATGCCTAATGATTCCGCAATTCTGGCATGCTGCACCAAATGGCGATATTCTCCGTGCACCGGCATGAAAAATTTCGGTTTGATCAGGGAATGCAGCAGTTTCAGTTCTTCCTGGCAGGCATGCCCGGAAACGTGGATATCCGCAATATCGGAATAAATGACTTCCGCACCCTTTTCAAACAATTGATTTACAACGTTCGATACCGTCTTTTCATTGCCAGGGATCGGGGTTGAGGACAGGATGACCGTATCGCCTTTTTTCAGCTTTACCGCTTTATGATCGCCGGATGCAATACGCGAAAGAGCCGACATCGGTTCGCCCTGACTACCCGTTGTAATGATGACCAACTTGTCATCCGGGATGTTCTTGGTCATTTTGAGGTCGACCAGCGTGCCGGCAGGGATGTTCAGATATCCAAGCTCGATTGCGAGTGCAACCACATTTTCCATACTCCTTCCGGAAATCGCCACCTTACGCCCGACTTTAACCGCGTTTTCGATAATTTTCTGTACGCGATGCACGTTTGATGAGAACGTCGCGATGATGATGCGGTTTTTGGAATTGCGAAAGATGTTCTCGATCGTCTGTCCGACCACACGTTCCGATGCCGTATAACCCGGTCGGATCGCGTTAGTGCTGTCGCAGAGCATCAGAGTTACGCCCTTCTTGCCGATTTGTGCCAGCTTGGAAAAATCGATTGGTTCACCATCAATCGGGGTGTAATCGATCTTAAAATCACCGGAATGGAAGACCACGCCAGCCGGCGTCGTAATCGCCAGGCAGATCGCGTCGGCGATCGAGTGCGTCGTGCGGATTGCTTCGATATCGAAGTAATCGCCGAGCTTGAATTTTTCGCCTGCATTGATCGTGCGCAGATCTCCGACAACTTCATGTTCCTTTAATTTATTTTCCACCAGCCCAAGCGTCAGTCTGGTTCCGTAGACCGGAATCTTGATCCGTTTGAGCAGATACGGAATCGCGCCGATATGGTCTTCATGACCGTGCGTAATCACCATACCGACGATTTTGCTGCGGTTGGCGATCAGATAGGAAAAATCCGGAATCACGATGTCGATACCGTACATTTCGTCTTCCGGGAAAGAAAGTCCGCAGTCAATAATCAAGATCTCATCTTGGTATTCCAGGAGCGTCAGATTCTTGCCGATTTCGTTCAGTCCTCCGATTGGGATCACCTTGAGCATCGGGCTTTCTTTTTTGGGTTTTGTTTGTCTTCTTCTCATAAATTCTCCGTCCTTTTTCTCTATTTATGAAAAGACAGCTCGTTCTATTTTACTACAATGTTGATCAGTTTGTTCGGTATGGAAATTACCTTGACAACTGTCTTTCCGTTCAGTAATTCTTGAATTCGATCACTCTCCATCGCTGCCTTTTCGAGTGCCGCCTTATCGAGGTTGTTGGCAACACGTAACTTATCTTTCAATTTGCCGTTGATCTGCACGATGACTTCCACTTCGTCCTTCACCAGTGCGGATTCGTCAAATTCCGGCCACGCCATCACAGACACGGAGCCCTCCTGCCCGATATCATGCCACATTTCTTCACAGATATGCGGTGTGAACGGGGACAGAATCAAAATCAGGTCTTTGATCGCTTTGCCGTAGAAGCCAACATTGACGTCGCCCTCTTTGTAGCGGTACATTTCGTTTACCAGTTCCATAATCGAGGAAATGGCTGTATTGAAGCTGAATCTGCCGCCGACGTCTTCACTGACCTTCTTAATTGCGGTATGCAGCATGAAGTTCAGAGACCTGTCAGCTTCGGTCTTAATCTCAACATTTTCCGGTACTTTCGGATACTTGGTCTGGAATTCATACACCAGTCTCCAGACACGATTGAGGAAACGGTAGCTTCCCTCAACACCGGCATCGGACCAGTCAAGCTCTCTTTCCGGCGGTGCCGCGAAGAGGATGAATAATCTGGCGGTATCCGCGCCATATTTCTGAATGATTTCTTCCGGACTGACGACATTGCCGAGAGATTTACTCATCTTCTTGCCGTCCTTGTTGACCATGCCCTGCGTCAGCAGGTTTTTGAATGGTTCTTCATCTCTGACCATGCCAAGATCATGCAATGCCATCTGGAAGAAACGTGAGTACATCAGATGCAGGATCGCGTGCTCGACACCACCGATGTATTGATCGACATTCATCCAGTAGTTTACCTTGTCGGAATCGAACGGCGCCTTGTCGTTCTTCGGATCGCAGTATCGGAGGAAGTACCAGGAAGAATCTAGGAATGTATCCATGGTGTCAACTTCTCTGGTCGCTTTCTTACCACAGCGTGGGCAGGTACAGGATTTGAAGGTCGGCGAGGTCGCAATCGGAGATTCGCCCTTTCCGGTGAATTCCACGTCCGTCGGCAACAGCACCGGCAGGTTCTCTTCGCTTTCCGGAACCCATCCACATTCCTCACAGTAAACCATCGGGATTGGGCATCCCCAGTATCTCTGGCGGGAGATCAGCCAGTCTCGCAGTTTGTAGTTGACCTTGCGGTGTCCGAGTCCTTCTTGTTCTGCCTTGTCGATCATATAAGGGATCGCGTCGGAAGATTTCATGCCGGTGATTTCACCGGAATTGATCATAATGCCGGACGCCGCGCAGGCCTGTGTCAGATGATTGACATCTACCTCCGGATCCTGCGGATCGACAACCGGGATGATGTCGATGCCGAACTTGGTCGCGAAGTCAAAGTCTCTCTGGTCATGTGCCGGTACGCCCATGACGGCACCGGTCCCGTAACCCATCAGGACATAGTCCGCAATATAAATCGGCATTTCCTTGTGCGTGAACGGATTGATCGCGTACTTTCCGATAAATACACCTGTCTTTTCGTTGGTGGTGGAGGTTCGCTCGATCTCGTTCATGTGTTTCACCTTATCAATATATTCCAGAACCGGTTTTTCATATTCCGTTCCCTTGACGTTTGCAAGAACGGTCGGATATTCCGGTGCCAGAACCATAAAGGTCGTACCATAGATGGTATCCACACGGGTTGTAAACACCGTCAGCGTCTCGTCGGAATCCTTCATCTTGAAGTCGACTTCGCAGCCGTATGACTTGCCGATCCAGTTCTTCTGCATCGTTCTGACCTTGCTTGGCCACCCGTCCAGTTTGCCGTTATCCAGGTTTTCCAGCAGTCTGTCCGCATAATCGGTGATCTTAAAATACCACTGGGAAAGATTTTTCTTCGTTACCGGTGTCTTGCAGCGTTCGCAGGCTCCGTCAACGACCTGTTCGTTGGCCAGTACGGTCTGACAGCTTGGACACCAGTTGACCGGATTCTCTTTTTTGTAAGCCAGTCCTTTTTTGAAAAACTGGATGAAAATCCACTGCATCCATCGGTAATAATCCTCGTGGCAAGTAACCACTTCTCTGTCCCAATCGTAGGAAAGTCCGAGTTCGCGCAGCTGCGCCTCCATTTCGTGGATATTATCCCAAGTCCACTTGCTCGGATGAATGCCGTGCTTGATCGCCGCGTTCTCTGCCGGCAGACCGAAAGAATCAAAGCCCATCGGATGCAGAACGTTATAGCCATCCATTTTCTTGAATCTTGCTACCACGTCGCCGATGGAATAGTTTCGCACATGACCCATGTGCAGCTTACCTGATGGATATGGGAACATTTCCAAGACGTAGTACTTTTTCTTGGTTTCGTCTTCCGTGCATTTGAACAGTTTATTTTTTTCCCAGTAATCCTGCCATTTCTTTTCGATCTCATTAAAAATATACTTCTCGTTCATGTTTACTCTATTCCTCCACTTCGATGAAATCACAATCGCCCCAAATCTTTTCGATGCTGTATTTTTCTCTCATTTCCCTGGTAAACAGATTAACGATGATATCGCCAAAATCCATTAAGATCCAGCCGGAGTTTTGTTTGCCCTCTACAGACTTTACCGGTAAGCCTTCTTTTGCGAATGCTTCTTCCACCTCGTCCACGAGCGTGTTGATCTGCCGCTCGGATGTGCCGGTGCAGATCACGAAATAGTCCGCAAAGGACGCCTTGCCCTGAATATCGATGATTACGATGTCCTGCGCTTTTTTATCGGATAACGTCTTTCCTGCAAGAAGCGCGTATTCTCTGTTGGTCATGGTTGTCCTCCTTTTTGCTTAAGCCTGTTTTCAAAATACTCTTTTGCGCGTATGGTTTCCTCATCTAAATATTTACCGCAGGACCGAACGAAATCGATCGTGTTGGAAAGCGACATCAGGCACGCCTTGTCCAGATCGATGTAAGCCTCCTTGCGAAGCGTCTCGACGCCCGGATAGGATCGGTTCGGCTCCACAGCGTCCGCAATGTAGATGATCTTTTCCAGAAGCGACATGCCCGGTCGTCCGGTTGTGTGATACGATACGGCATTCAGGATATCCGGATCCTCAATGCCAAAATCGCGCTGCATGATGATCGCCGCAATCTTACCATGCGCCAGATTGCAGTTGTTCAGATATTTACGGTCTAGCCCCAGATGCTTGACATAATAGTTCAGGCTGTTTTCGGATGCACCTCGATACATATCATGAAACAGCGCGGCAATCTCCGCTTTTCGTGGATCGGCACCATAGAGCTTGGCCAGTTCGATCGCGGTTTTCCGCACACCTTCGGTATGCAGCTTTCTTTTTTCTGATAAATTTTTCTCAATATAGTCCTTAATCTCTTTGGTAGAGTCCATGTTCTGTAATATACCTTTCTACAGTTTCGGGAACCAGTCCGGTTGCCGAGGCACCGTCTCTGTATTTCTCGCGGATCTCCGTCGCCGAAATATCCGGCATCTGTGCAGCCAGTTTGATAACATTGGTTCCGTATTTGGTACGGTACTCGCAGATCTTGCGTTCCAGTTCTTCTTCCTGGCAGCCCGGTCGGATGCTGACAATAAAAGAAAAATGTTCCAAAAGGTCAACGCCCTTGTACCAACTGTCAATCTCAAGGAAAGAATCGGCTCCGGTGATGAAGAAAATCTCCTTATCCGGCAGTTCTTTTTGAATGGCGGTCAGCGTATCGTAGGTATAGGATACCCGCATACGGTTGATCTCAAACGTCGAGACCTCCGTCCGCGGCACATCGGCAAACGCCAGTCTGGCCATTGCCAGGCGATGTTCATCGTCGGTCACGCGTTTGCCCTGCTTAAACGGCTGGATATAGGCCGGCATCACAATCAGCTTCGCAAGCCCTGCTTCCTTGATCGCCGCCTGCCCCAGAGCAACATGGCCGATATGGATCGGGTCGAAGGTTCCGCCCAGCACACCGACGCGATCGGCATGCACCACAGGTTCGGCATTTCGCGGATAAGTCCGGCTATCGGAGTTTTCCGGATCGCGCTCCGCAGCTCCGCCGCTCTCGCCATGCGGAAGGCTCTGAAATTTAATAAAACCGTCCCAGAACGATTCTCCGTATTCTTTGAGTTCAAATTCGGGATTCTGATCCATGAGTGCCCTCCAGAACGAAGCTACGAAATCATCCTCCGCACCCAAACTGATGTTGAAAATGCCATCTCCGCCGCCGGAGCCGACCGCTGTGACGACGGCATCGCCTTTGTGGAACATGTTCGCGCTCCACACCATGGTAAGAGACAGGCTTGCATAGGAATTGCTCCGTATAAAATAGCTCTCAAAAACGGCCGTTACCACGCAGTACTCTCCGTCTCGGGTCGGCAACTTGATGCACTGCATCGGTATCACAGGGTCGCTGCCCGAGACGGTCTTGCCCGCCTGGTAGATCGCGTCGCAGCAGGTCGGGAACGAACCGCAGAAGGTCTTCGCACTGTGCAGCTTTTCGCTCGCGACTCCCGGAATACTCTGTGCGATATCGTCAAATTCACGCTGCAGATACTTCTGCGCGCGTTCGCTGAATCCGGATCGCGGAAGTTCTTCTTCAAACTTTTTCTTCGCCGCCTGATAAGAATTCATCGTGATTGCAATCTTGATATCCTGCAAAAGCGGTTTCGCCTTTTGCGCGCAGGTTTCGCAAAAATAAGCACCCTGATTTGTCAGGCAGAAATAATCCTGATAAAATTTGATAATTGCGCCGCAGTTGATACATTCTTTCGCCATATGCCTTGAGATCCTTTCCTCATGTCCCGTCGTACAGCAGCTCCGATTTCTTTCTTGTATCGCCTGTAAGCCCTGCGCGGGATCGCAGGGCTTTAGGCAGCACATTGGTTATGATTTTGTCGTAATGCCGAGTTCATCCAGCTGTTCCTGATCGACCGGAGACGGTGCGCTGGAGACCAGGCACTGTGCATTCTGGTTCTTCGGGAATGCGATGACCTCACGGATCGACGGTTCACCGAGCAGCAGCATCACGAAACGATCCAGACCGTAGGCAAGACCCGCGTGCGGCGGCGCGCCATACTTGAACGCCTCGATCAGGAAGCCGAACTTTTCGTCGCATTCTTCTTTCGTCAATCCAAGCACTTCAAACATCTTGGCCTGCAGGTTCTTGTCGTGGATTCTGACCGAACCACCGCCCAACTCCACGCCGTTCAAAACGATATCATAGGCATCTGCCTTGACCGACAACGGATCGGTATCCAAAAGATCCAGATGATCCAGTTTCGGGCAGGTGAACGGGTGATGCATTGCCTTGAGGGAATGATCCTCCTCATCTTCTTCGAACATCGGGAAGTCTACGACCCACAGCAAATTGTACTGGTTGTCATCCAGAAGTCCCATTCTCTTCGCGCATTCTCTTCTGAGGAAGCCCAGAGAATCATAGGTCACTTTCGCTCGGTCGGAGCAGAGGAAGATCAAATCGTCTTTCTTCGCGTCGAACACCTTCGCGATCTCCGCAAGCTCTTCCTGTGAGAAGAATTTATCAACAGAAGACTTGTATTCGCCGTCGTGTATACGGATCCAGACCAGACCCTTTGCGCCGTAAGCCTTTGTCATATCCGTCAGTTTATCGATGTCCTTACGGCTGAACTGCTCGGAACCGCCGGTCACACAGATACCTCTGACATCGCCGCCGTTTGCCAGACAGTCCGTGAAGACCTTGAATCCGCAGTCTTTTATGACATCGTTCAATTTTTTCAGTTCAAAGCCGAATCTTGTATCCGGCTTGTCGGAGCCGTAACGTTCCATAGCTTCATCCCAAGTGATGCGCGGCAGCGGAAGCTGAATTTCTACGCCCTTGAGTTCGCGGAACACCTTGGCCAAAAATCCCTCCTGGATCGCGATCACATCGTCCTGATCCACGAAAGACATCTCGAGGTCGATCTGTGTGAACTCTGGTTGTCGGTCGGCACGCAGGTCTTCATCACGGAAGCATTTGACGATCTGCATATAACGATCCGTACCGCCGACCATCAGCAACTGCTTGAACAACTGCGGAGACTGCGGCAACGCGTAGAACTCGCCCGGATAAACACGAGACGGCACGATATAGTCTCTGGCTCCCTCCGGTGTGGATTTGATCAGCATCGGCGTTTCTACTTCGGTAAAGCCGTTCGCGTCAAAATAATCTCTGGCGCATTTGCAGACCTTGTGGCGGAACGTCAGGTTGCGTTGCATCTTGGTCTTCCGCAAGTCCAGATAGCGGTATTTCAGTCTCAGATTATCATCTACATTGTCATCATCCTTGATATAGATTGGTGGTGTGTCCGCTTCGGAATACAGCACCAGATCGGTCGCGAAGACTTCGATCTCGCCGGTCGGCAGATTTTCATTTTTGGCGCTTCTCTCTTTTACGATGCCCTTGACGCCGATGACATATTCACTTCTGAGCGCATCAGCCCTTTCAAAGAGTTCCTGTGGGATCTGATCGTCAAACGTTACCTGCACGATGCCGGTCTTATCTCTTAAATCCACGAA
Source organism: Firmicutes bacterium UBA6418 (assembly GCA_002439735.1). Lineage (GTDB taxonomy): Bacteria > Bacillota > Clostridia > Peptostreptococcales > Anaerovoracaceae > CAG-238. The sequence continues at coordinate 31,015 of DJPG01000033.1, forward strand.
AATCAGCCCGCCGAGGTTTCTTCGCTTGGCAACCCAGCCGTTGAGTATGACTTTCTGTCCTGCATGGCTGAGGTTCAGCGTGCCGCACATATGCGTTCTCTTAAAAATATTGCTCATTTTCTCTTGTTTCTCCTAATTTCTATCCGCTTGCTTTATATGCGCTTATCGATCTCCGCTTTCAGATCTTCAAATTTCACTTCGGTCTGCTCGCCGCTGGTCATGTCTTTGAACGTCGCAACGCCTTTTTCCAACTCATGGTCGCCAAGCACGATCGCCAGTTTCGCGCCCAGGCGATCGGCATATTTAAATTGTCCTTTGAAGTTTCTCTGCAGGTCATCGTTCTGGCATTTGCAACCGCCTCTACGCAGTTCAAACAACAGCTTCTGTCCGTATAGTCTTGCTTTTTCGCCCATGGTTGCGATGAAAACGTCACATTCGGACGGTTTCGGGATCTCCACGCCGTTGGCTTCCATCAGCATGAGGAGTCTCTCCTTACCTAATCCGAAACCGACACCCGGAATCGGAGGTCCGCCGACTTCCTGCACCAGATTATCATACCGACCGCCGCCGCAGACCGTGCCCTGCGCGCCAAGACTATTGGTCACAAATTCAAACGCAGTCTTTGTATAGTAATCTAGCCCTCTGACAATCTTCGGATTCACGACATACGGAATGCCAATCGCATCGAGGTTCTGCTGCAGCTCTTCAAACGCATTTTTGCAGTCATCGCATAAGAAGTCGATCATCATCGGCGCGCCTTTAACCAGTTCCTGGTCGATCGGGCTCTTGCAGTCTAGGATCCGCATCGGGTTCTTATCATATCTGGACTTACAGGTATCGCAAAGCTGATCGTACTTCGGCAGCAGAAACTCTTTGAGTGCTTTTCTGTGCTCCGCACGGCAATGCGGACATCCGACAGAGTTGATCTCCAAGGTCAGATCGGTCACGCCCATCGAAGTCAGAAAATCATAGCCGATCGCAATGATCTCCGCGTCTGCTACCATATTCGGCGTACCGAACGTTTCCACGCCGAACTGGTGGAACTGCCTCAGCCGTCCGGACTGTGGTTTTTCATAACGGAAGCATGGAATATCATAATACAGCTTGATCGGCTGCACTTCCGCATACAGCTTGTGCTCGATGAAAGCGCGAACCGCCGGGGAAGTCCCTTCCGGCTTCAGTGTGATGGAGCGTCCGCCGTGATCCTTGAACGTATACATTTCTTTCTGTACAACATCTGTAGTATCACCGATGCCTCTTTGGAATAATTCTGTATGTTCAAACATCGGGGTACGAATCTCTTTGAATCCGTAACGTCGGCATACTTCTTTCCATTTTTTTTCGATGTAATGCCACTTGTACACCTGATCCGGCATGATATCCTTCGTCCCTTTCGGTGCGTTCGTTAACATCTTTTTTCTACCTCCTTAAAAATATTTTGTTCTTTTCTATCCAGCATTTCCGCTAATCTGGAAATATAGATTTCGTAATTGGAAACATTCGGCACGCGTTCTAAACGGTTTTCGTCCGGATAATAGATCTTGCTGATGCCGCCGGCACCGAGTGCCAGGATCGTCTGTTTCTCCTCCATGATGCGAATGTTGTAGATGCACGGTGTATCACCCTGACAATATCCGGTATTTTCAAAGGCTCCGGCCATATGCTTCTGCCGATACAGATAATAGGGTCGGAATCCGGCGTCTTTCAGTTTCCGCTGCGCGACGGCCAGCATTTCTTTCACGGCTTCTCTTTGTTTATAATGAAAATCCTTGTCAACTTCCACTAGCCGCGAAGCGCGTTTGACCGCCAGCGTATGCACCGTAATGTTCTCCGGATCCAGCGCCAGGATCTGATCCATCGTTTCCACGAAATCCGCGGGCGTTTCCTCCGGCAGTCCGGCGATCAAATCCGCATTGACAATGGGAATCTCCACCCAGTCCGCACGCTGAAAGGCCTTGACAATATCATCCGGTTGATGCTTCCGACCGATCAACCGCAGCGTCTTTTCTTTCATGGACTGCGGGTTGATGCTGATCCGGCAGACGGCATGCTTTTTTAGAACTTCCAGCTTTTCGTAGGTAATGGTTTCCGGGCGTCCGGCTTCCACGGTAAATTCTCTCAGGTGTCCAAAATCAAAGGATGTCTGTACGGTTTCCAGCAGGTCATCCATTTGCTCTGCTGTCAGAGTCGTCGGCGTACCACCTCCGATGTAGATGCTCTCCGGCCAAAGGCCGGTCTGTCGCATACGTCTGCCGACATAAACAATCTCCTGTTTCAGCGCCTCCAGATAACGCGTGATCTCTGCGTCTGATACCTGATTGGAGGT
>DJPG01000033.1:33426-36804 GCA_002439735.1 Firmicutes bacterium UBA6418
TTGCCGCAGATTTCTCTCTGATAGGAGAGCGTATCCGTGAGCAGATTGATCTTTTCCTCTGCCAGAAGATAGTTTTCCCGCAGCACCTCGCGCACGGCTTCCATATTCTGCAGGCGATCGAGCAGCTCTCCGGCTAGCTTGACTGGGCGCACGCCCGTCAGGATGCCCCACTCCGGCGCATACTCGGTGGCTGTGGACAGCTTATGGTAAAGTTCCCGCTTGATCGCGTTTTTATCATCGGATCGTTCCCGGTTAATCTCGATGCAGACTGTTTCTTCGTCCGGCTGCGTCATCTGCGTATCTGCCTGCACCGCTTCTTCATCCGTATAGCTTACGAACCTGTCCGGCGGCAAAAACACCTTGATCAGTTCCTGAAAATCATATTTGTTTGTGATACCGTGAAGTAAAAACTTATACAAAAGGATTTCCTTTCTTTTCGTCGCCAATCGTGGTGAATCCCATATGCCCAGGCAATACGACCGTATCATCCGGCAATAAGAAGAGCTTATTCTTAATCGAATTCATCAGTACACGGAAGTCACCGCCGTAAAAATCGGTTCTGCCGATGGAATGGCGGAACAGCGTATCGCCGCTGAACAAATGACCGTTTACATAAATGCTCATGCCGCCCTTGGTATGCCCCGGCGTGTAAAGGATATGCAGGGTCATATTACCGACAGTCAACTTGTCTCCGTCCTTGACATAAAGATCCGGCTCTATGGTGACCGGTTTTCCGAACATTTCCGTTGAGGCATTGAGATCGCCGTCATGCAGGAGTTCCGCCTCCTGTTCGTGTGCCACAATTTTGGCCTGCGGGAAATCCGCATGATGCCCGGCTACGCCGCCGATATGATCTCCATGCCCATGGGTCAGAATAATATACTCGATCGTCAGTCCGAGCTTTTTGACCTCTGCAGTCAGTTCTTTGCAGTATCCGCCCGGATCAACAATAAAACCTTTTTTGCTTTCTTCATCGTACACAAGGTACGTATTGACCTGGATCGGCCCTGTCATGTATCGAATGATCTTCATAGAATCCCCCTAGAATAATTTATGACTGTCCAGCAGAATGGTCACCGGACCGTCATTGTAAATCCGCACCAGCATTTCTGCCTGAAAAATACCCTCTCCGACCGGAATCTCTTTTTCAGTCAGCTTCCGGTTAAAATAGGAGTAAAGTTTTTTTGCGGCATCGGGTCTTGCCGCATGACTGTAGCTTGGACGTTTGCCCTTGCGCACATCACCCAGAAGCGTGAACTGCGAGATGGAGAGAACACCCCCGCCGATATCCTGCACAGAACGGTTCATGACGCCATTCTCATCATCAAAGACACGAAGTCCCGCTACCTTTTCGGCGATATAATCCGCGTCCTTTTCGGTATCACCTTCCTGCACCCCAAGCAGGACAACCAGTCCCTGCCCGATGCTCCCGGTCTTACTTTCCGCTACGGTCACATCTGCCTGTGTGACACGCTGTACCACTGCTCTCATGCGCTGCTTACTCCTTTTGTTAGTTTCTTAATTTTTTCTTTTACGATTTTGCCCGATAGACCTGGGTCACACCCTCAATGTTGCGCAGGCTTCGCTGTACTTTTTGCATCTCCTGCGTACTGGAGATTGACAGTGTAATGGTCATAGTGAGGCTGCCGTCCTTTCCGCTCTTGGCATTGACACCGGACAGGTGGATGTCCATATCCTCGCAGACACGAGAAATATCGGAAAGCATCCCCTTGCGATCCGTACCGATGATGCAGATGTCCGTATTGTAGGATTTTCCTGCTTTGAGGTCTTCCCATTCGACCTTGATAAAGCGAGCTTTTTCGTGCTCCGGTAGTGCAACAATGTTGGAACAGTCGCGCCGATGAACCGAGATGCCGCGACCCTTGGTAATGAAACCGACAATCTCGTCGCCCGGTACCGGATTACAGCATTTGGCCAGCTTGATCATTAAATTGTCTGCGCCTTCCACGACAACGCCCGGATTGTCTGTTGATCTTTTGCGTTCGCGCGCCTTTTTTGCTTCGGCCTCTTTGATTTCGCTGATGACTTCTTCGTTGCTTTTCGGAAGCTCGGTTTTTGTTTCATCCGAGAAATAACCGAACAGCAAATTGGCGAATTTACTGACCAGCGTGCCGCCGTTGGAAAGCTGTGTATAGCATTCATCCGAATTGGAGAAGTTCATTGCTTTCATCGCCCGGTTCAAAAAAGCGGATTTCGCGCAGAGTGCAGGGTCAAAGCCCTTTTTGCGAATATATTTATCTAAAAGATCCTTGCCTTTTTCAATGGTGTCGGATTTATTTTCTTTTTTCAGCCAACTGCGGATCTTGTTGCGCGCATTCGAGCTTTTAGCGATCTTCAGCCAGTCAATGCTCGGCCCCGCAGAGTTGGCAGAGGTAACAATTTCTACAATGTCGCCGTTTTGCAGTGTATAGTCGATCGTCACCATCTTGCCGTTGACTTTCGCGCCGACACACTTACAGCCGATGGCCGAGTGAATCTTAAACGCGAAGTCTAGCGGTGTAGAACCGGCCGGAAGCTCGATCACATCGCCGCGCGGCGTGAATACAAAAACCTGACTGGCGAACAAATCCATTTTCATGGTTTCCAAAAAATCTTTTGGATCATTGATGTCCTTCTGCCATTCCAGAGACTGTCTTAGCCAGGCCAGTTTGATGTCATCGTTAGACGTTTTTCCGGAGGTATCCCCCTCTTTATATTTCCAATGAGCCGCGATACCATATTCCGCAACCTGATGCATCTCATAGGTACGAATCTGGATTTCAAACGGCTCGCCGTTGTCACCGATAACCGTCGTGTGCAACGACTGATACATGTTCGGCTTCGGCATTGCGATGTAATCCTTGAATCGCCCGGGAATCGGCTTCCACATGGTGTGAACGATGCCAAGCACTGCGTAACAGTCCTTGACCGTATCGACAATAATGCGGACTGCGATCAGATCAAAAATTTCATCAATCTGCTTGTTTTGATATTTCATCTTCTTATAGATGCTGTAATAGTGTTTTGCTCTGCCATAAATATCATAATGCAGATGCATATCATCAAGCGCATCCTTAATCTCGCTGATGACCAGATTGATCGTTGCTTCGCGTTCTTCCTTGCGCTTGTTGACCTTTTCTTTGAGATCCTGAAATTCCTGCGGATGCAGATATTTGAGTGCCAGATCCTCCAACTCGAATTTTACTTTGGAAATACCGAGCCTGCTTGCAAGCGGCGCATAGATTTCCAAGGTTTCGTTGCATTTTTCAATTTTCTTTTCCGGGCTCATATACTCCATGGTCCGCATATTGTGCAGACGGTCCGCCAATTTGATGATCATGACCCGCACATCCTGGGACATGGCCAGCAGCATCTTGC
>DJPG01000098.1:0-2485 GCA_002439735.1 Firmicutes bacterium UBA6418
CCCTTGGTACCGTAGGCCGCCAGTTCCAAAACAATATTGAACTTTTCGAACGGGATACGGAAGGTGTAAAGACCGTCTGTGTCCTTCTCATAAACGATATAGGAGGCTTCCGCTGCCTTGACCGCATCAGCCGCCGTACCGAGATAGAGCTTATCATAGCCCTGACCGTTCAGTCGAACAACTGCGGTCATCTTGCCGTCTTTGACTTCCAGCCTGCAGGTGTTGTTGTCCGCCTGCGCGATCTTGAACATTCTGCCGGCTCCGGTGCTGTCAGTTTCCACGCCGATTACATAGCTTCCGTCGGCCAGCGCTTCTGCGTCCTGCGTTTCCGCGAAAGCAAGCACACTTCCTGCTGCGATGAGCGCAAGGCATAAGAATAAGCTGACGCCTTTTTTTAAAATCTTTTTCATCATACTTTTCTCCATGCAAGCAGAGGGGCAGACACAGCCCGCCCCTCTGCTTTTGAGGTCTATGCTATTTTACTTTGACTTGTTTTGCTTTGCTCCATGCAGAGTAAACTTTTTTGCCTGTTGCAGTCTTCTTGTAGGTTCTTACTTGAACATAGTAATTCTTTTTGGATTTCAGCTTCTTAACGGTTACTTTTTTGGAAGATGTGGTCTTGACAGATGCCTTCGCCAGACCGCTCTTCGTCGTTGCATATCTGTATTGGTAGCCGGACATGCCACTCTTAGCAGCAATCGTAACGGTCATCTTCTTGGTGCCTGCTTTCAGCTTACAAGTCGTACTCTTCGCAACTGCTGCTTTCTTCACAGCTGCTTTCGCGTGTGCGACAACGATATCCTGTACCTCTTTGAGTTCCCCAAGACCAATGATCTGAGAAGATACCGTAAAGCCTGCCTTCTTAAATTCGGAAGCCCAAGAATCGTCCTCTCCTGCCATGTCATTGTTTGCGTGGTCACCGGCAACAACCATCATCGGACGAAGAACGACTTTTTTGTAGCCCGCTTTCTTCACAGCTTCCAGAACTGCTTCCAAAGAAGTAGATTCCGGATTTCCCTCTACGGTACCAATAAACGCGTTGGCAGCGCCTTGCGCGGTCATCTTTTCCTGCAGCTGCGTGTAGAGTGCTTTTGCGGCGTGGGATGTGCCGTGTCCCATGAATACGAATGCGGTATCTTTGGAGGCTTTTGCAGCGTCTACGCTCTCAAAGCCTGCCTTGATGGCTGTGTCTTTATAAACCGCTTCGCATACAGTCGCTCTGTCAGCATCTGTATCACAGATTGGTTTGGAATAAATGACCTGTTTGAATTTGTTTTCATATTTCTGAACGGTTTCTTTGAGTTCATCAAATTCTGCTCCGCTCATCAAGGTCGTCGGCTGAACAACCAGAACCTGAACCTTGTTCTTGATTGCTCTTTCAACTGCCTGTTCTACATTGTCAATTTTTTCATTGTCTCTTGCCTGAATGTGGTTGATAATGATCTGTGCGGTGAATCCTCTTCTGACGGAGAAGTTCGGAATTGCTTTTTGGATTGCCTTTTCGATTGCGCCGATGGATGCCACACGGTTGTCATTGTAACTGGTACCGAAGCTGCCTACCAGAATTTCATAGCTGCCGATCTTGTCCTGATTCAGAGGGTCGTCCTTGGAGGCATCGCCGGTATCCTCAGCGAAATATTCATATCCTCCCTTTTCTTCATTTTCTTCCAGGTAGTATCCAAAGCCGGTGACTTCCTTCTTCTGCGCGTCAGTCAGACTGTTCCATCCTCTACCCGCTGCTTCACAAAGTACGTCCGTACCTGCGGTTCTTTCCTGATAATAGATCGCGCTGGTCAGATTGGTTACGACCTCCGGCGTGAATTTTACTGTCAGATAGTGCTGAGCTTCAAAATTATGCCAGCCGTCGATCTTTTCACCGCTGGATTTCGTAAAGATCTGGTACAGGCTGACCGGAAGCTGCTTACCGAGATTCGCAGCTGAGATCTCAACGGTAAAGGTGCTTACATATTTTTCCTTTCCGTCAACAGTGACCGGTGTCACGGTCGCGGTAACCGCGTTTTTCTCTTTTACCTTCTCCGTTTTGGACTGTTCGACAAGCGCGAGCTTCGTGTACTGTCTCGCCATCGGTGTTGTAGAGAAGGTTACCTTCGCCTTACCTGTCATCTTGTCGATTTCGACTTTCGTGGTTCCCTTGGCCGGTGAGAACATACCAAGGTCTGTCACAATGTCCTCTGCCTTTTCGGTAGATACGGCATTGGCTGCAGTTACTGCTGCGGTGGTCGTTGCGTTTGTTGCTACTGTCGTGTCCGCAAACGCGAAGGAAGTGCTTCCCATCGTTGCAGTCAGCGCGATCGTCAGCGCCAGTGATAAAAGTTTGCTTTTTTTCATTCGATTTTTCCTCTCTTTCCTGAAAAAAGTGATTTAATCTAAGCGGCTTCGAAGAAAAAACTCCTGCCCATCCGAAAACAAGCAAGAGTGTGATGCGTACGAAAAAACCTTTCATCCTGTTCTGTCTATCCAGTAT
>DJPG01000098.1:2592-17468 GCA_002439735.1 Firmicutes bacterium UBA6418
TTGTTATTCCGGAAATATCTTAATAATATTTCCTATATAATAAGAAAAGGATCGATCGGTCATCGTGCAAGCGGTGATTGTCTGACGGATACTTTCTGCAGAAGCTCACGATCAAACTCTTGACCAGCAGGTTTCCTGACTCCGGTATCTGCTCCACGCTGCGCCTTCTCAAGCGAAAATACGCTCAATGGCATTTTGCAGGTGAATCCTCCGTTACAGTGGCTGGGACCGTCCGGGATTTACACCCGGTTTCCTATTATCTTCCGAAGAAGCACTGGTTAGATTAAATTTTTAATATCGATTTCATTATAATGCCGCTTCTCATCGAAGTCAAGAAGATTAGCTCATCTTGTTCCGAAAATTACATTCTCCACGCTTTTTCGGAAGATGATGTCTAAAAAACGATCCGACGACGTTGCTTCTATTCCACGAGCAGACTCTTGAGCTCCTCCAAGATCGCAAACGCTTTGGAGGGCGTGACCTCCATCAAATTCAGTTCCCGCAGTTTGTCGATGACCGGATTCAGAGCGAAAGAAAACATCGAAAGCTGATGTTCTTCCTCGCATACAGCCGGTTTTGGTTTCTCCGCGTCGGCCGCTTGAGAAAGCACCGGAGCTACACCTGCGGCAGTGGCTGCGGGATTTGACGCCGTTCCGCTCTCCAGCTCCACCAGCTTTTCCTGTGCACGCGTCAAAAGCGCCTGCGGGATGCCGGCCAGTTTGGCCACGTGGATGCCGTAGCTGCGGCTTGCGGAGCCCTCTACGATCTTATGCAGGAAGACGATATTGCCGCCTGCCTCCGCCACATCGACATTCAAATTGCGTACGCCTGGAAGCTGTTCCTCAAGCACCGTCAGTTCATGATAGTGCGTCGCGAACAAGGTTCGGATATGGGTGTGATCATTGCAGAGATATTCACACGCCGCCCAGGCGATCGAAAGGCCGTCGTAAGTGCTCGTGCCACGGCCGATCTCATCCAGGATGATCAGACTGCGTGCTTTGGCGTTGCTTAGGATATAGGACAGCTCACTCATTTCCACGAAGAACGTCGACTGCCCCTGTGCCAGATTATCCGATGCGCCGATCCGTGTAAAAATACGGTCACAAACGCCGATATGTGCCTGTTCGCACGGCACGAAGCAACCCGCCTGCGCCATCAGCACGATGAGCGCCGTCTGCCGCATATAGGTTGACTTACCCGCCATGTTCGGTCCGGTGATCAGAAGCAGGCTCGCGTCCCGATCGTTCAGATAGGTGTCATTGGAAACAAACAGACCGTCGCTGACCATCTGCTCGATGACCGGATGTCTGCCTTTGAGGATCTCCAGCTCCATCGAATCATCCACGCGCGGTTTGACATAGCCCAGCTTTTCGCTGACCTGCGCGAAGGAAGTCAGAACATCCAGCTCCGCGATGGCTGCCGATGTTTTCTGGATCGTTTCGATATAGTTTTGTATCAAATCTCTGACGTTGAGGAAAAGTTCATACTCCAGCTGATTGATCTTCGTCTGGGCGTTCAGTACCAGATTTTCCATCTCTTTCAGCTCCGGCGTGATGAAACGTTCCGCATTGGCCAAAGTTTGTTTTCGTATGTAGTTTTCGGGGATCAGGTCAAAATAAGACTTGGTCACTTCCAGATAATAGCCGAAGACCCGATTGTACCCGACTTTCAGGTTTTTGATGCCGGTTCGCTCGCGTTCGGTGTTTTCGAGATTGGAGATCCACTCCTTTCCGTCTTTGATGGAAAAGTTCAGATCGTCCAGCTCTTTCGAAAACCCGGCCTTGATCAGACCGCCCTCTTTGATGGTAAACGGCGGCTCTTCACAGATCGCGCGGTCGATCACATCGTAGACCTCCGTCAGGCAGTCGATATCGTCATTGATTTTCCGCAGCGCGGCAGTCTGCATCGCGCCGAGATCCGATTTGATCTCCGGCAGCACCGCGATCGAATTGCGCAGGGCGATGAAATCTCTGCCATTGGCATTGCCGCAGGCGACCCGTCCGGTCAGGCGTTCGAAGTCGTAGATCCGCTTGAGGTTTTCCTTGATGTTATTGCGCGTCAGCAGATCGTTGTACAGTTCCTCCACGCCGTCCAGACGCTCGTTGATCTCTGCCGCGTCGTTGAGCGGCTCGCGCAGCCACTGCCGCATCTTACGGCTGCCCATGGCAGTGTGCGTCTTATCGAGCACACCTAAAAGAGACCCCTGCACTTTCTTTTCGTACAGGGTCTCGGTGATCTCCAGATTGCGTACGGTCGCCTTATCCAGCGCCATATGCGTCCCGATCTCATAGTGGTTGATGCGGGTCAGATGCTTGAGGTTCTGCTTCTGCGTCTCAAAAAGATAGTTCAGCAGCGCGCCCAGCGCTCGGACGCCCTGCGGACGAAAGTCAAGCCCCAATCCGGTCAGGGAAACCGTGCCGAACTGTGCTTTGATCGCCTCGATGCACGCTTTTTCCGAATAATAGCTTTCGGGAAGAATATTGAGATAGGCTTCGGTGACCTGCTTGACCTCATCGACTGCGTAGTGTAACGGGAAGTCTTCGTTGAAGAGGACCTCCTTGGCCTTGATCTTGACCAACTCATTCAGAAGCGTCTGGTAAAGATCCCCGCCGTGATACGCAGTCAGATACAGTTCTCCGGTCGATATATCACAATAAGCTACCGCCATTGTCTTGTCTTCGACATAAACCGCAGCCAGATAATTATTTTCTTTTTCATGGAGCATCGCCTGCGAGGTCAGCGTTCCGGGCGTTACCACACGGATCACTTCCCGTTTAACGATGCCTTTGGCCTGTGCCGGATCTTCGGTCTGTTCGCAGATCGCGACCTTGTAGCCCTTTTCCACAAGCCTGGTGAGATAACCGTCGGCTGCGTGGAAAGGAACGCCGCACATCGGCGCCCTTTCCTCTTGTCCGCAAGCCTTTCCGGTCAATGTTAATTCTAATTCTTTTGACGCAAGCTTTGCGTCTTCGAAGAACATTTCGTAGAAGTCACCCAGCCGAAAGAACAGAATACAATCCTGATATTGTTCTTTAATTTCCATGTACTGCTGCATCATCGGTGATAACTTCATATTCTTCTCCTGTTTGTCCGTAATCTTGATTCTGTAAATCGGTTATGTAAATATGTAAAAATGTAAGGAAAAACTATCTTGCGTTGTAAGCCTTGATACCTTCTTTGATGATATTGATGCCGGCCTTCATATCTTCTGCTTTCAGAACGTAAGCGATACGCATGTCAGACTTGCCTGCTTCCGGATTGGTGAAGAATCCGCCTGCTGGCGCAAACATGCAAGTTTCGCCGTTTACGTCGAATTCCGTCAGCAGGAACATCAGGAATTTTTCCGCGTCGTCTACCGGGAGTTTGCAGGTGATGTAGAATGCGCCTTCCGGAACACCGTACTGGATGCCTTCGATCTCGTTCAGCGCTTCTACGGCAACATTTCTTCTGTGTTCGTATTCCGCTTTGATTTCATTGAAGTAAGACGGATCCATGTTGTAAAGAGCCGCTGCGCCGACCTGGTCTAAAGTTGCGCTGCACAGTCTTGCCTGGCAGAGCTTCATGAGGTTGCCCATCAGTTCTTCGTTCTTGGAAGCGATGGAGCCCATTCTTGCGCCGCATGCGGAGAATCTCTTGGAGATGGAGTCTACGATAACGACATTCTGTGCCGCTTCCGGGAAAGAACCGAACGTATCCATGGTCTTGCCATCATAAACGAATTCTCTGTAAACTTCGTCTGCGATGATGTACAGATCGTTTGCAACTGCAATGTCAACGATCAGTTTCATTTCGTCATGGGTCAGCACCTTACCGGTCGGGTTGCCCGGGTTGATGATGCAGATCGCTTTGGTCTTCGGTGTGATGACTGCTTCGATCTTTTCCTTGACTGCATACTGGTAGCCTTCTTCTGCGGTAGTCGGAATGCCGACTAACTTGCCGCCTGCTGCGCTGATAAAGGTCTTGTAGTTGGTGTAGAACGGTTCTGCCATGATGACTTCATCATCATCGTCCAGCAATGCGGTCATCAGCATGGAAATCGCTTCGGAACCGCCGGTGGTAACTAGCAGATCTTTCTTTTCAAAGTCAAGGCCGAGTCTCTTATAGTAGCCGACTAATGCTTCGAGTAATTCCGGAATACCCTGGGAATTCGCATAAGCTAAGACATCCTGGTCGAAATTCTTGACTGCATCAAAGAACGCACGCGGTGTTTTGATATCCGGCTGACCGATATTCAGCCCGTAAACCTTTTTTCCAGCAGCTCTGGCAGCATCAGCGTAAGGAACAAACTTTCTGATCGGAGAGAGTTCCATTGCTTGAATTTTTTTAGACAGTTTCATTTCTTTTTCTCCTTTTTACATAAAACTAACATTTATTCTAACTCCTCATGTGAGGTGTTAACAATAGTAAGAATGTCGGACTCAGTAACCACGGACTCTGTTTCTGATGGAGACTTGGACAGATACAAGAGGTACTCGATATTGCCTTTCGCCCCGGTGACCGGGCTGTAGGTCAGTCCACGCGGGACAAGTTCGTTCTCGCCTGCGTAACTGATCACGTTCCGGATCACTTCTTCATGCACCTTTCGGTCACGGACAATGCCTTTTTTGCCGACCTGCTCTCTGCCGGCCTCAAACTGCGGTTTGACCAAGCAGACCAGACTGCCGCCCGTCTGTTCCAAAAGCTTTGCCGCTACCGGCAGAACCAGCTTCAGCGAAATAAACGACACGTCGATACTGATAAAGTCGATCGGATCCTCGATCAGCGCAAAGTCCAGATAGCGGATATTGCATTTTTCCATGTTGACCACGCGCGGATCAATTCGTAGCTTGTAGTCGAGCTGTCCGTAGCCGACATCGACCGCGTAGACCTTGCGGGCGCCGCTCTGCAGCATACAGTCGGTAAAGCCGCCGGTGGAAGCGCCGATGTCCATGCAGACGGTATCCGAAAGCCGGATCGGCCAAAGTCTCATGGATTTTTCCAGCTTCAGGCCACCGCGGCTGACATAGGGACAGATATTTTCTTTTACGGTGATTTCGGCGTTCTCATCAACTAAGTTGCCGGCCTTGTCGCTCTTTTGGCCGTCCACGTAAACGATTCCGGCCATGATCGATGCTTTCGCGCGCTCTCTGGACTGGTAGAAGCCGTTCTTGACCAGTAAAACATCAAGCCTTTCTTTCAAGTTCTTCACAAATCCTTTCTGTGATCTTTTCCGCGGACAGACCGTATTTTTCTGTCAGCTCCGCAAAGGTTCCCTGCTCGATAAACTGCTCCGGCCAGCCGAAGTTCAAAACACGGTGTCCCGGCTCCAAAGCACATTGCAGGCTTTCACCGAAACCGCCGCTGACGATATTATCCTCGATGGTTACGATCAGCCTGCCGCGCAGCGTGTTCATCGCACTCTTGGAAATTTCGATCGGTTTCACGATATTCACATCCTGATAACGCGCCTGTACGCCTTTTTCAAGCAGCCGCTCGAAGACTTCCCGACCGATGCCGGCCATTTTGCCGACGCCGAGGATCTCCACACGATCCGCAAGCAGCGCACTGCCGTATTCCATCGTCCGGTTATAGTACAGCAGGCTTGGGATCCTGCCTTCTTCCTCGGTCATAACTTCTCCGCGCGGATAACGGATCGCACAAGATCCGTCCTGCTCCATCGCGTAGTTCATGCTCTCGCGGAGCATTTCATCGGAAGTCGGCGCGAGAACCGACAGATGCGGCATCGTGGCAAGATAACTGAGATCAAAGATGCCGTGGTGCGTTTCTCCGTCTGCCCCGACAACGCCCGCGCGGTCGATCATAAAGGTCACCGGCAGCTGCTGCATGCAGACATCCTCCAGCATCTGGTCATAGGCTCGCTGCAGGAAAGAAGAATAAATGCAGACAAACGGCCGCATACCTGCTTTTGCAAGCCCGGCGGCGAACGTCACAGCATGCTGCTCGGCAATGCCGACATCAAAGAAACGCTCCGGAAATCTGCGTGAAAATTCACCGAGGCCGGTTGCGTCTCCCATGGCCGCAGTAATCGCTACGATCCGCGGATCTTTTTCAGCAAGCTCGATCAGATACTCTCCCATGACCCGGGAATAGGTTGGTTTGCCTGACTTTGCAAGCTCTTTTCCGGTTTCCGGATCAAACCTTCCGATCCCGTGGAACTTACCCGGATCTTTTTCGGCGTTACGGTATCCCTTGCCTTTTTGGGTGATCACATGGATCACAACTGGTTCGTTGAGACTCTTGGCACGCGTCAGAACATCCAAAAGCTCCGGCAGGCTGTGTCCGTCCACCGGTCCGAAATAAGTAAACCCCAATTCTTCAAAGAGCACGCCGCCGTGTTCCAGGATCGTATATTTGATGTCATTTTTAATATCTGCCAGCCCCTGCGCGATGCCCCTTCCAACGTTTGGAATTGCGCCGATCTTGTTTTTTACAAATTTTTTTGCGCTTAAATAGCCCTTGGATGTTCGCAGCGACCCCAGGTGTTTAGAGATCCCGCCGATGTTCGGCGAAATGGACATGCCGTTGTCGTTGAGGATCACGATCACTTTGGACTTCGAAGCCCCGATGTTGTTCAGCGCCTCATAAGCCATGCCGCCGGTTAGCGAGCCGTCGCCGATGACTGCGATCACTTCATAGTCTTTTCCTTGGATATCCCTTGCCGCCGCATAGCCTGCCGCTACCGAGATTGAGGTACTGCTGTGTCCGGTGTCAAAGGCATCATGCATGCTCTCCTTGCCTTTCGGAAAGCCGGAAAGACCTCCAAACTGCCGCAGCGTACCAAATGCTCCGGCTCTGCCGGTCAGGATCTTGTGGACATAGGACTGATGTCCCACATCCCAAATGATCTTATCCTCCGGACTGTTAAAGATCTTGTGCAGCGCCATGGTCAACTCCACCACACCCAGATTGGATGCCAGATGTCCTCCGGTTTCGGCGACTTGTTCGATCAGAAAGTCACGGATCGAGTAAGATAAAAGTTCCATTTCCTCGCAGGACATGGTTTTTAGATCCGCAGGGAAACAGTAGTCTGTCAGTTTTTTTTTCATGTGTGTTGTATCAGTTTCTTCTTGTTTTGAGCTGCAATGCCATATCACGGAAGAACTCCGCATTGTCATAATACGGCGCAATCGCCTCCAGCGCGTCATCAGTCAACTGCTCCAGTCTGGCAAAGGCCGCCTCCAGCCCATTCAGAGAGGTATAGGTGTTCTTATGCTTTTTCTTATCGGAACCGATCGCCTTGCCCAGTTCCTTCGGATCGCCGATCTCGTCCAGAATGTCATCCGCAATCTGATAGGCTAGCCCGATATTTTCAGAATAGATATCCAGATTGCTGAGCATATCCTTGCTCGGGCTGCCAAGGTAAAGTCCCGCCTTGATGGCCGCGATGATCAGCGCACCGGTCTTGTTGATGTGAATGTATTCCAGCATCTCGTTGGAATACTCGTTGTTTTCTCCCTCAATGTCCGATACCTGACCGGCAACCATGCCACGACATCCGGCTCCCTTGGCGATCGCGTTGATCGCGCGGATACGCTTTGCCATCTTTTCGGCGTCATCAAAATAGAGCATCAGATCCTTATTCATGGCTTCAAACGCGCTTGTCAGAAGTCCGTCACCGGCCAGGATCGCCAGTGCTTCCCCATAGACCTTATGATTTGTCGGAAGTCCTCTGCGCAGATCATCGTTGTCCATTGCGGGCAGATCGTCGTGGATCATCGAATAGGTATGGATGTACTCCATCGCGCAGGCATACGGAAGCGCCTCGCGAACGTCACCGCCCGCAAAATCACACGCCGCCAAAAGCAGCACCGGTCGAATACGTTTGCCGCCCGCCGTCAGGCTGTATTTCATGGCTTCATACAGCGAAATGCTCTTATTGTCAATATTAGGAATGAAATCCAGCAGATGTTCATCAATCATTTTTTTGTAATCTTCATAGCCTCTTTCCATAAGGACTCCTCCTTTTTCGCTTACAAATCTACTTGGAATACACTTCGATCTTCTGTTCGGTTTCTTTTAATATCTCTCTGCACAGACGATAGCAGCGGATGCCTTCTTCGTAGCATTTTACGGCTTCGTCCAGGGTCGTTTCTTCATCACGGATCATTTCGGACATTTCTTCCAGTTTCTGCAATGATTCTTCAAATGTCATCGGTCTCGTTCTCCTTCGTTATCGACAGCTCTGTCATGCGGAACGCCGCACTGCCGTCTTTGAGTTTGATGCGATAGGTTTGTCCGTCATGCAGGTCTTCTGCGGAGGAAAGATGATTCCCGGCCGCATCTTCCAGCACCGCGTAGCCTTTTCGCAGAATGCGGTACGGATGGTTTTCATCCAAGATCAGTCTGCAGCTTTCCAGCTCATGCCGATAGGCGGTCACGCGCCTTTGCAGGACATGCTGCATCTCGGCAAACAGTTTATCGGCATGCAGCCCGGCATAGCTGACCTTTTTCTGCAGATCCGCCCTTAGACTGTTCCGCCAGGACTCCGCCCGCTGCATCAGTTCGCGGATATCCGGCACTGCCATCTCGGCCGCCGCGGTCGGCGTTTCGGCGCGGCGATCCGCAACGAAATCCGCAATCGTAAAATCGATCTCATGCCCGACGGCTGAGATGATCGGGATCCGGCTACGGTAAATGGCGCGCGCTACGATCTCTTCATTAAAAGCCCAGAGATCCTCCATCGAGCCGCCCCCGCGGCCGACGATCAAGGTATCGATATCGTCAAATTCCCGGTTGATCCGGTCGATCATCCCCGCAATATCCGCGGCAGCATCGCTGCCCTGCACCAGCACGGGGAACACGATCAGATCGGTCAGACTTGTCCGACCCTGCACGATCTTGATGATATCCCGCACGGCGGCTCCGGTATTCGAGGTCACGATGCCGATCTTACGCGGAAAACGCGGGATCGGTTTTTTATGTTCCGGCGCAAACAAACCTTCCGCGCCGAGCTTTTCTTTGAGCAGCTGAAAGGCCATGGCCAGATTTCCCTCGCCCGCGACCTGTATGCTGCGCACAAAGAGCGTATAAGTACCTCCCTTTTTGTAGACGTTCAGATAGCCGTTGATGACAACTTCCAGTCCGTCTCCCAGCTCATAGTTCAGGCTGCGGACATACTGCGCCGGAAAGAAACAGTTGATCTTGCTGTTTTCATCCGTGATCGAAAAATACAGATGTCCGCTGCTGTGATGCTTGAGATTCGAGATCTCACCCCGCACGGTCAGGTTCCCAAGAAGCGGGTCGGTCATCAGAACGCGGCTGATATATTCATTCAGTTGTGTGACGGTGATCGGCTTCAGCGCCATAGCTTTTGTCCTCCCAGCAGCGCAACGCCGATGGCATTGTCGGCAGACATCTGCGGTTTGCCGAATACGATGTTCAGATCCTTATACATATGCTCGACCAGATAGTTGCGCATATACTGGCTGCACGATACCCCGCCGGCATAGATAAAATTCGTGATCCCGTACTGATAGGAAAGCTGCAGAGTCATTTCCAGGATCGAGCGCGAGAGCTTTTCGAACAAATCCTCGATCAGCTCCATCTGCGGATATTGCTCCAGCGCCTTGCCGCACTGGGTTTCGATCCCCGAAAGGTTGACATAGCATTCCTTGGTCTTGATCGGCGTCAGAATATCCCGGTGACCGATCGCGCGCACAGCCATCTGATCCAGCGCTTCGCCGCACGGAAAATCCAGCCCCAACGAAACGCCGACCCGATCCAACACTTGTCCGTAGGCAATGTCTTTGGTTCCACCTACGATCTCAAAAATATCCTTTTTATCGTCGACCAGAAGCGCCTCCGTGGTACCGCCGCTGAAATGAAAACAAATCAGCGGGCTGACGTCTTTGAGACAGGAATAGAAGCGGATTGCCTCAATATGCCCCTCCTGATGGGAAAATTCATAATGTGGAACGCCGATGGCCGCCGCCACCGCTTTACCGTATCCTGCTCCGGCTGTAAAAACTGGCATGTAAGAGCCTTCGATCGGACGTGGACGCGTAGAAAAGGAAACAGCTCCGATGTTTTCACGGATAGAAAAGTCGGCAAGCGCTTTTTGGATCGCTCCCGGCAGTTTCTGCACATGCTGAAAGAACGCGTCTGACTGCCGAAGTCCGCGCTCACCTTTTTTGACGTCAAGATATTCCTGATGGTTGAAAAGTACCGTTCCCTCGCAGTTCACGACCGCGACGGAAGTCTTATAGTTGCTGGTGTCGATGCCCAGCGATAATAATTCACTCTGCATGCTCTGCTTCCTTATGCTCCTGTTCCTCTCCGGCTATTTTCGGTTCTGTCTGTGCCTGCTCCTGTGCTCGGTTGATCTTGGAAAGCACAGCGTTGACAAAGCGCGGCGACTGTTCCTCTCCATATATCTTGGCAAGGTTGACTGCTTCATTCATGGAAACCGCGTTCGGCACATCATCCAGGAAAAGGATTTCTCCGGTCGCAAGCCGCAGTATCGCAAGATCGGTCTTCGCCATTCGTGCGGTGGACCAGCCGCTGCTCTGCTCGTCAATCAGGCGATCAATGCGCTCGTGATTAGCACAGATCTTGGTTAGCAATTGCCGCGCGTATTTCGTCTGGTTTTCAAAGGAACTTCCTGCTGTATATTTTGTAAAATCCGGATTCTCCCAGTCGTTCTGCACGTCGATCTGGAAAAGGATCTGCATGGTTTTTTCTCTTGCGTCTTTTCTGTTCATGGTCGATTTTTACCCTTTCTGTGGTTCCTGCACGCCTTGTATGTGAATGTTGACTTCTTTGACATGAAACGTTGTTAGATGCTCGACGGCATCCTTGACCGCACTCTGGATATCCCATGCCAACTGCGGAATTTTTACACCGAACCGGACGATCACATAGACATCGATCGTCAAGTTCTCTTTTTCGGCGAAGACTTTCACGCCGATCAGGTCATGATCTTTCGCTCCGATCATCCTCGTCAGGTTACCGCTGAGCGTGTCACAAAGTCCGTATACGCCGGGAACCCCCAGCGCTGCTTTCATCGCTGCCGCACTGACGATCTCCTCCGAGATCCGGTCGATATTCTGTTTGCTCTGTTTCTCGCCGTTTATCTGTGGCATGCGAACGATCCTTTCTCAAATAAGGAATGTACAATGAGTCCGGTCGCTGAGTGCTCCGTCTTCGCCTAATGGCTCGCCGATCGCTTTCGCTCGGACATCTGTCTTTCATCTGCTCTAGCTGCGCTATCGCTTGCTAATCGCAGTGACAAGTACATTATATCAAAAGACCCTCTGATTTTCAATGTTATTTCATGAATCGGCGAGGGTCTTTTTTCATTTGTTTTTTGGTTTTTTATTGATAATCCATGACCAGAAACATTGGCTTGATCGTCACGATTTCATCATATTCCTCTTTTTCAACTGTGACACTGGAATTCAAAGCCTTGAGGTCATCTTTCAAAACGCGCAGTGCCTCGGATATGGTCTTAGCACGTCCTTCTTTCAGGATGTCCTGCATGCGTTTTAACACAATCGGATGCGCATACCGTGCCGGTATCGGAAAATCCGGATACCTTCTGATATATGCATCCATTTGTCGTATCGATTCTGCAAGTCGTTCCTCTATGTATTTTTTATTGTTTTTTGAGGTCGGCAGGACATTGGCTCCGGAAAACAACAGAATTGTCGCAAGTCCGAACAAGAGAAAATACATTCCGAATCCGGCATGCGTTGTCAATGCATAGATTCCATAAGCAAGCGCGCATGCACCCATAATGACAATCGCAAGCGCAACCCACTTATAGGCCGGATTGCTCCGATCATATACGCGTTTCCGCTTTGCCGCTTGACTTAAGTCGATATAGTAGTCCGGCTCTCTTTTCAGATATTGCTCCGCGTCTTCAAGCTTTGCAAGACATCCCTTTGCTTCGGGTGATAAATTTACCGCCTTCTGTTTCTGCGCTAACCACTGTGCTTTCTCCTCCAGCTTCCGCTCTGCCTCCAGACTGTGTGTCGGTATATCCGGAAATGCCTCTTCCATATGCGCGAGGAATCGGTCTACGTCTTCTTCGTGCTTGAAATTGCACTGTTTTTCCTTCCCTCTTTCATATACGACCACAAGATAAGACAGAGCTCCGAACGCACCCTTTCCTGTAAACCCACCTTTGCTCATAGCGATCCTTTTAAAGACCCGCTTGACTGAGCTGATTGGTATATAATATCTTCTGTCAAGATAGAAGCTGCTAAGATACACTGCCTTCTTCCCGATCCCGCAGGGACCGATTTTTTTTGCTTCTTTCTTGTCTTTTCGCAGTTCGTCATCCGGAATGGACACACTGCCCAACCTTTGTGGTTTTATCATATCATCCTCTCATTCCCGTCTATATGCGAAACGTTTCTGCTGCCCTATTTCTTTGCCTGCATCGGTTTCTTTGTCGCGTGAAGGAAGATTCCAAGGAACAGCGCCGCAAGAATGATCCCTACCGGATAAGCAATCTGAGTCGAAAGTCCCAGACATTCATCCGCGCAGAAGAAATAGGTCATGGAAACCGCACTCATAAAGGTTGCCGGCACCGCCGTGAGCCAGTAGTTCTTCTTTTCACGGAACAGATACATACTTGCTGTCCACAGCACGATCATAGCCAGTGTCTGATTGGTCCAGCTGAAATATCTCCATACGATCGCGTAATCCAAGTGTCCGACGAACGCGCCGACGGCCAGAAGCGGTACACACAGTAAAAGTCTTTTTTTCATGTCGTTCTGATTGATGCCGAACCAGTCCGCGAGTGTCAAACGAGCGCTGCGGAACGCTGTGTCGCCGGACGTGATCGGACAGACAATCACACCGATCATGGCAAGCGCAACGCCAACGCTGCCCATGGTCTTGATACATACATCATAGATTGCGGCAGATTGTCCGTTTGCCAAAATATCGCTCAGTCCTGTGCTGAGTCCTCCGGTGACCTGATAAAGCGCGCATCCTGCAGCCGCCCAGATCAGTGCGATCACACCTTCCGCGACCATAGCGCCATAGAATACAAAATGTCCCTGCTTTTCGGATTTCATGCAGCGTGCCATTAGCGGTGACTGTGTGGAATGGAAGCCGGAAATCGCGCCGCAGGCAACCGTGATGAACATGAAACTCCAGACCGGCTTTCCGTCCGGGTGCATGTTGGTGAAGTGGTTCCAGATCTCCGGAATGGTATAATCCGAATTTGTGAAGATACCAAAGATCACGCCGACCGCCATGACGATCAGGCAAATGCCGAAGAGCGGATAGACACGTCCGATAATCTTATCGATGGATAAGAAGGTCGCGATAAAGTAATACGCCAGGATGATCCACAGCCATACCTCCGCGTTTACCATTGTCCCGGTAACCCCTTTGTTGCCCAGCAAGGTAACGATCAGCCCCGCAGGTCCTACTGCGAACACCGTACCTACCATGACCAAAAGAACCACGCTGAATACACGCATCACATTCTTCATTGCGTTTCCGAGATAAATTCCGCATACTTCCGAAATCGAAGCACCGTCATTTCTTTCAGACAGCATGCCGGAAAAATAATCGTGTACACCGCCCGCGAAAATTGTCCCGAATGTGATCCAAAGGAAGACGATCGGTCCCCATAACGCGCCCTGCATGGCTCCGAAGATCGGACCCAGACCCGCAATGTTCAGCAACTGCACCAAAAACAGTTTCCACTGCGGCATGACGACATAATCGACGCCGTCATTGATGCGAACCGCTGGCGTTTCCCTGTCATCCGGCGCGAACGTATTCTCGACGATCTTGCCGTAAACAAAATATCCCCCGATAAGGAGCGCCAAACAAATAACAAAACTGATCATAAAAACACCTCCCATGTTTCTTGTTTCATTGATTTATTGAGTGCTTCTTTCATTCCCCTTCATTATACTGTTTCCCGCAATAAATGCAAGGATTTTTGACAATTTTCTCGCATTTTTTCCTTTTTTCGCCTTGTCCGAACAATCAAAAAAACGAACCATCTTTGCGTATGCATTAAAATGATTCGTTATCATGCCAACCGAAATATCAGATTCCGGGTATCTGCTAGGTGCCATGTAATATCATCTATGTTCCTGTCGATTCAGCTTTTTATCGAAATATATTCGGTCGTTTCATGCTTGCTTATGATTTTTATATTTTATAGATACCACTTTGTCTTGATCTGCAACCCAGCCTGCGGTTACAGATTTATGTAAATATAAATATGAAAACGTCGCTCTCGCTTCTGCAGCTGTTGTTGTGCCGTTTGATACTCCAACCATCATATTTGGAGAAATTGTATAAGATGCATTTTTATCCGGTGAAATTGGCGTCGCATTCCACCAGTTGGAATAGGCACTTGACGCTACGTGATTGACAACATCAATTCCACCTGTTTTATATGTATACGAATATGCTAACCCTGCGCCAACGCTTCCATCTGAATTGAATACCAATGATGCACTGACTTCATGGGAAGAGTCGGGTTCCAACTCTGATGCACTATAAATATTGTATCGAGATTCTGCCGGAGTCCCAAGTTTGCCATGGAATTCTTTTACTTTCAAATCATTCTTTGCAGTGGCTGTGAAGTCTGCAACAAAGGAATCAATTGTTTCCTTTCCATCGGTTTTTGTTTTTAGACCAATCATGCAGATGTGAATAACGCCTAGTTGGTATTTGCTTGAATCCTGGTTATCTAAGTAAATTGTATAGTTGTTATCTGAACTGGATGTTGAATAAAGATAATAGTATACACTCTTCCTTGCAAAAGATTTTCCCATCAGCTGATCTGTTGAACCTGACGAACTCGAGCTATTGCTTGCACTTAATTCTGCAAATCTCTTATTTTCCGTTGTTGCTTCATAGTATTGTTGCGTTAAATCGATTTTTGCATTTTGTTCTAA
>DJPG01000106.1:0-10398 GCA_002439735.1 Firmicutes bacterium UBA6418
TAACGAAGTCGACATGTCCGTTGTACAGCAGATTTCTGACTTCATTCAGGAGTCTTCCAATATCAGCATCTTGGCATTGCTTCCACCGGTATTCGTTATCGTGGCCGTTGCCATGAAGTTCCCGGCAATCCCGTCCCTGATCGGCGGTGTCTTCATCGGTGTACCGTTCTTCTTCTGGAATAAGGCGCATGTTGAAGCAGCAACGGGTCTTCCGCTGAAAAAATCCATCTTCACGATCATGAACAACGGTATCGGCATGGGTCAGGTTCCGGAAGGCGTGGAAGACGGATCGGTGATCGCAAAACTGGCCGACCTGTTATCCAACGGTGGTATGCAGGGTATGTTCTGGACGATTTCCATCATCCTTTGCGCGATGTGCTTCGGCGGTATCGTAGACGTAACCGGTATCATGGGTACTTTCGCGGAAATGCTGCTGAAAGTCGCGAAGGGCAGAGGCGGTCTGGTTCTGGCGACCGAAGTGATGTGCTTAGTTGTAAACGCAATTTGCTGCGACCAGTACTTAGCACTGGTACTGCCTGGCAGAATGTTCAAGGAAAAATTCGAAGATATGAGACTGCGTCCGGAGAACTTATCCAGAGCACTGGAAGACTGCGGTACAATTACATCCAACTTCTTCCCTTGGAACACCTGCGGCGCGACTATGCGTAACTTCCTCGGTGTTGACTCCAGCTATATCCCTTATGCGATTCTGAACTGGCTGAACCCGATCGTATCCGTATTCTTCGGTTACACCGGCATCACCATGACCAAACTGACGGATGAAGAATATGCAAAGATCTTAGAAGAAAGAGAAGAAGAAAAGAAAGCTGCCTTAAAGGCTCTGGAAGCTTAGGCCGCACAAGATCGAATTCGCTCATCTTCAACTGAATCAAGATTTCAACTCCCGGCTTCGGCCGGGAGTTTTGTTGTACGCATCTCTAACGAAAAAAGGCGTCTTTCACCAGACGTCTTTTTTCGTTTACATTTACATTTTACATAACCGCAGAATTAGAATCAAACACTTCTGCTATCTTTATTCTAATCCTTGTATACAGTATATGTCAAATGTTTTCCGTCGGTTTTTCTGTTCTTTTTTCTGTACCTGAAAACGCCTTTTCCCCTTATATTTCAAGTCTTTTTCCCGCATACTATCCCTAGGAGGGAATGTGAAGATGCAGAATTTTTTTCTGGATGCGGTGGACTTTTTAACCGGCCTTTTAAGCGGTCTGTTGTCGCTTTTAAGTCCCTGTTTTATTGCTTTGGTGCTTGCCTACCTTTTGAATCCGGCAGTCACCTGGTTTGCCGAAAAATGCAAAAGTCGCGTGCTGGCCATTGCCGTCACGTATCTGCTTGCGACCGCCGCGGTATGCGGGCTGGTCTGCGGTTTTGTCGTGCTCATCATCGGAACTCTTCCAAAAGGCAGTCCGATCGATATCGTGCAGCAGATTCTCTCTTACTTTGAAAGCGCTTATCGTGCTGCGGACGCATTTTTCACAGATGTACTTCCTGCCGGCACACCCTCTCCGATCCGTGCAAGCTTGGAAGCACTGCGAGATCGTCTGGAAAGTCGCTTTTCGGTCGATGCGGCCTTCACCTTTCTCAGCGGGCTCAGTGGTATTCTGATCAGCTTCTTTATCGGACTGGTTGCTTCCATCTACCTGCTCAAGGACAAAGACTATTTTATTTCTCTGTGGGAAAGGTTTCTTGCCCTTGTTTTGCCACAAAAAACGCATGGCCTCCTCTGCGAAACACTGGATGAGATCCATCAGGTTCTCTCAACCTTCATCAAAGGCGCATTGATCGACAGTTTCATCATCGCTTTCCTGTCCTCAGTGGTTCTGACCGTGCTTCGGGTCAATTACGCGGTCATTATTGGGATTTTGGGCGGTTTCCTCAATATTATTCCGTATTTCGGGCCGTTTTTTGGCATGATCCCTGCCTTTGCGGTTGCCGCCGTGACCGGAGGCCTCGCGCACGGCGCCCTGGCGATCCTCGGTCTGTTCGCGGTGCAGCAGCTGGATTCCAACTACATCTATCCCAAGATCGTCGGCACAAGTACCGGCCTGCACCCGCTTTTTATCCTGCTTGCGGTTTCGGTTTTCGGATCTTTAGGCGGTATTCTCGGCATGCTGCTGGCGGTTCCACTCGCCGGCGTTGCACAAATATTTATAAAAAAATGGGCATTTCGCAAATAGATTCAAAAAAACGTTGCATTTCCATACTTTTATTTATTTTTTCTCTTGATTTTTTATATTTATTCATCTATAATAAGGCCATACGCATAAGGAATTATACACTAGTTTTAATAATTATTCAACTATCCCATATCAGACAAACACGCAAACAAAAAAAAGGGGGGCTTTCACATGATGAAGCTTTGGAATGGTAAATATTTAGATGAAGAAGCCTTGCTCGCGGATCAATTCAGCGCATCGATCGCATTTGATCAGAGACTTTGGAAGCAGGACATTCTATGCAGCATCGCGCATGCTAAGAAACTGGCGGCACAGGGAAAACTCACAGATGACGAATGTGACACGATCGTGGTTCATCTGCAGGAGATCCTCTGGGACATGGAGGCAGGCAGACTGCATTTTACTGACGAAGATCATGATATTCAGAACGCTGTTGAAAAACTGCTGAAACGCAGGATCGGCAATATCGCGGATAAGATTCGTCAGGATCAGGATCCGGCCATACGCGCGGCTCTTTCGCTCCGTCTGTATCAGAAAGAAGCGATTCAGACGCTTTCTCACGGAATCGATCAATTGACCGACGCGCTGCATATGCTGGCCGCACAGCCAGCCGAATCGATCCCGGGTCAGGATCCGACGGCATGTGCCGCATTGGCTGACAGTCTGGCACAGGATAAGGCACGGTTTGCGGATTGTGAAAAACGCACCTTGGCAAGTGACACCCATGCTACGGACGCGGCAAAGATCGCTGTCTGCGATACCGCTTTCGCGTCGGAATTTTTAAGTGCCTGCGCATCTTCCATGGCACATCTGGCCGCGTTCTGCGACGGATTGGTTCTTACGGCGCACTTCGGTGCAGATCCGCAGGTGCCGTCCCTGACCGACGCGCAGCTGCACATCTGCAGATTGATCAGCAACAAGACATCTCGCGTCACCGGCGATCTGATGTCAGTACTGACCACTTCCGGTTCTTTCACCGTCTCCGCGGCCGCGAAGCTGCAGGAAACCTGTCAGCCGCTGTTTGACGGTTACGACTCTCTGAAAGACACGCTCAAGGTGCTCTGTAATATCCTGCAGGCCAGCTGTCCGGCAGCCGTAAACGACGAACAGACTGCCTAAGCGGGAGCCGTCCACGGCGCTGTCGCGATGGCGGGCGAGCAGTGAGGCTGCGCGCATAAGCTGCATATAAAGAAAGCCCCGCAGAGGATGCAAACATGAAATGCATCCCGCGGGGCTTCGTTTGTATGTTGTATATGGTTATGCAGACAATCGGATCGCTATGCCGACAGCATTACGCGAATGTGATCACGGTTCCGGTCTTACCCTCCAGCGCATCGATTGCCTTGTCTAAGGACGTGATGATGGCTTTCTTGTCCGGATTTGCTCTGACAAACTTCATGGCAGCCTGCACCTTCGGCAGCATGGATCCCGGTGCGAACTGACCCTCTTCGCAGTATTTTGCTGCGTCTGCCAGAGACAGGGAAGACAGGTTTTCCTGATTCGGTTTGTTGAAATTGATCGCAACCTTTTCGACTTCCGTCAGGATCATCAGTGCGTCAGCGTCAACCTGCTCTGCGAGCAGTTCTGCCGCGAAGTCCTTATCGATCACTGCCGCAACACCCTCCATGGTACCGTCCGCGTTTTCCACAACTGGAATTCCGCCACCGCCGCAAGCGATGACGATCGTGGAGTCCCAAAGCTGCTTGATCGCGTCGATCTCAACGATCTTTCGCGGCAGCGGGGATGCAACGACTCTTCTCCAGCCTCTGCCGGCGTCTTCCTTCATCGTATAGCCCTTTGTGCTTTCCAGTTCCTTTGCCTCAGCCTCGCTGTAAAACGGACCGATCGGCTTAGTCGGATTCTCGAACGCCGGGTCAGCCTTCTCCACGACCATCTGCGTCGCCAAGGTGACGACCGGAATGTTCTTGTTGCAGATATTCAGCGCATACTTTAAGGACTGCTGCAGGTGATATCCGATATATCCCTGCGACATCGCGCCGCAAACGTCGAACGGCATTGCCGGGGTAACATCCTTTGCGGTCTCGGACGCGAGCAGGATTCTGCCTACCTGCGGTCCGTTGCCGTGGACCACGGCGATCTCATAGCCTCTCTGGCTGATCTCTGCGATGCGTTCGCAGGTCTGTTTTACCACGGCCAGCTGCGCTTCCGCGGTCGGTTCTGCTTTGCCGGACTGCAGGGCGTTGCCGCCGAGCGCAATTACTAATCTCTGTGTCATTCGTTTTTTCTCCTTATAAATCGTCTCTGTTGACCGGGCAGGACATGCATCTTGGGCCGCCTCGCCCTCTGGATAATTCCGCAGATGGAATCGCCAGGACTTTGATGCCCTTCTTGTCTAAGAGATCATTGGTTACATAGTTTCTTTCATAGGTCACAACGGTACCCGGTGCGATGCAGAGCGTGTTGGAACCGTCATTCCACTGTTCTCTCTGTGCCGCGATCAGGTCGCCGCCGCCGCAGCGGATCAGATCCACTGCCGGGAGTTTGAGTTCCAGAGCCAAGACTTTGGAAAGCTCGTCTTTCATGGCATTGTACTTCATCTCGCCGTTTTCGCCGAGTGTGATCTCATAAACGCTAAGCGGACCCTCGATCTCCGGATGAATGGTGAACTTGTCGAAGTCGACCATGGTAAATACCGTATCCAGATGCATGAAAGCTCTGCACTTCGGAATATCGAAGACGAGCACTTTCTTGAACGAGGAGTTCTTCAAAAGGTTCGCCGCGAAATTTTCAATGCCGGCGATCGTCGTTCTCTGGGAGTAGCCGATCGCTACGATATCTTTGGAAAGCACCAGTACATCGCCGCCTTCGATGGAATAATTGTCGTAAACGTCATACCACTGCGGGGTATCTTCTAGCGCGAAATCGCGGTTATACTTGAGCATATATTTGAGAAGCAGGGCTTCTCTTCTTCTTGCCGGTGTCGACATGTGGTGGATGTTGATCCCGTTGCCGATGCAGGCCCCCGGGTCTCTGGTAAAGTACAGGTTCGGCATCGGATCGCTGGCGAACGGCTCTTCGCTGACCGCGATGTCGTATAGGGAATTCGTCTTGATGTGCGCGATCTCCTCCGCGAAAATGCCCGCGATGCAGGTTTCTACCAGATCTTCCGCGTTCTTGGAAAGCAGATACTCGATGATTGCTTCCTTGCGACCCTCAGAGTAGATCTCCGAAAGCTCTACGAATTCTCTGACAAAATTATATTTGATCTTTTCATCTTTGAGCGCTTTGGCGGTTTCGGTCTGATAATAAATGACTTCCACGCCGTTTTCTCTCAGGACTTCTGCAAATCTGTCGTGTTCGATCTGTGCTACTTTTAAAAATGGGATGTCATCAAATAACAGTCTTTCGAAGTTGTTTGGAGTTAATTTTTCCAGTTCTCTTCCCGGTCTGTGAAGCAGAACCTTGTTTAATTTTCCGATTTCCGAAAAATTATGGATTCCAGGATACATAGGATCCTCCCTTCTGATTCTGCAGGAAAAAGGGGCATCTGCGTTTTTTCCTGCTTTTGGACATTGATTGACAAATTCCTTCTGCGACGCCGCAGATTTTAGCCCATGGTCGCTACCATAACCGCCTTGATGGTGTGCATTCTGTTTTCGGCTTCGTCGAAAACCTTGGAGTGTCTGGACAGGAATACTTCGTCAGTCACCTCACGGATGTCGTATCCGAGATCCATCTGTTCCTTTGCCATGGTCGTATCGAAATCGTGGAAAGACGGCAGGCAGTGCATGAAGATCACGTCACCGTTTTCGGTCTTGTCGAGCATTTCCTTGGTTACCTTGAACGGTGTCAGCATGCGGACTCTTTCCGGAATCTGATCCTCTTCACCCATGGATGCCCAGATGTCGGTGTAAAGGACGTCCGCACCCTTCAGACAAGCTTCATCGGAGGATACTTCGATGGTCGCTCCGGTGTATGCAGCCACTTCTCTTGCTCTTGCGATCACGTCGTGGTCGATCTGATCCGCCAGCTCCTGCGGCCCGTAAGCGACAAAGTGCATTCCCATCTTCGCGCAGCCATACATCCATGCGTAAGCCATGTTGTTGCGGATATCGCCGCAGAATACAACTTTTACTTTGTTGAGCGGTTTCGCGATGTGTTCTTCGATGGTCAAAAGGTCAGCCAGGATCTGGGTCGGGTGGTCGACGTCGGTCAGGCCGTTCCATACCGGTACGCCTGCATTGTTTGCCAGTTCTTCTACGACAGACTGCTTGAAGCCTCTGTATTCGATGCCGTCATAGAATCTGCCGAGAACCTTTGCGGTGTCCGCGATCGTTTCCTTCTTGCCCATCTGGGAGCTCTTGCTGTCCAGGAAAGTCACGTGCGCGCCTTCGTCCAGCGCTGCAACTTCAAATGCGCATCTGGTTCTGGTGGAAGTCTTTTCAAACAGCAGAACAATGTTCTTGCCCTTGAGCACCTCGTTGTGGATGCCTGCTCTTTTTTTGGACTTTAAGTCATGTGCGAGATCCAGCATATAACGGATCTCTTCCGGTGTGAAATCCATAAGTGTTAAAAAACTTCTTCCTTTTAAATTTACTGCCATTTTGTCTCTCCTTTTCCATTACGTTTCGTTACCAATAGCATTTACAATTTTTTTTGCGTTATTCCGCTCTTTTCTATACTTCAGATTGTACTATATCGGCTAAATTTTGGAAGTGCCAGCTTGCTCCGTTTTTTGTGTGCCAGTTGATTTTTTTAATTCTTTTTCCAGGAGCTCCCGCAGGATATGCAATCCTTCATCGAGCCGTTCCTCCGTCTCAAACGAATAGTTGATGCGGATATGATCTCGACCGCCGTTTTTGAATGGGTAAAACACATAGCCGGGCAGCAGCGCCAGGCCGCTTTTATAAGCATCGTTGATAAACGATTTGCTGTCGACGCCGTCCGGAAGCCGGCACCAGATGTAGACCCCGCCGCGCGGCTTTTGATAACGGATCCCGAGTGGCTTCATCTCGTCGAGCGCTCGGCAGATCAGTTCCTGTTTTCTCGCGTAATTTTCCCGGAAAACATCCAAAAGCTCGTAGTAGGTACCGTCGTCAAGGTAGCGGGCGATCAGCTTCTGCGCGACCCAGTCCACGGACATCATGCGCACGGGTACCAGATAGGACAGACCCTGGATGACCTCTTTATCCGCTACGACAAAAGCCAGGCTCAGGCCCGGCACGAAGGTCAGCGAAAAAGAGTAGATGTAGATGACATTGCCCTCCGTGTCAAAGGCTTTGATCGGCGGCAGCTTTTCGCCCTCGTAGACCAGCTCCGACGCCGCATCTTCTTCCACGACCGGAATGCGCCAGCGGCTTGCGATCTCGAGCACTTTTTTGCGTCGTTCCAAGGAAAGGATCGCTCCGGTCGGATCGTGAAAGCTGGAATTGACGAAAATCAGACTCGGATCATGTGCCGCCGCCAATCGTTCCAGCGCTTCGGTATCCATGCCGTCTCGATCGACCGGTATCGTCATGATGCGCGCGCCGGCCAGCTCCATCGCGCGGTAGGCGTCCGGCGAGACCGGCTCTTCCATGATCACCGTATCGCCCGGCTTCAAAAGCAAAGTCACAATGAAATCCAACGCCTGATTCGTCTCTGTCAGGATCTGGATCTGCCCGGTCGTTGCCCGCACGCCTTTGGTGCTGAGCAGCGAGACGATCTTTTGCCGCAGCATGCGGTCACCCTTATACGGACTGTAAAAATACTGCGTTCTTCCCTCTTCGGAGATCAAAGAGGACAGCACCCGCGCGATATTTTCTCTGTCGTAAATCCCGGGGCTGGCGATGCCGCTGCCCATGGAGATCACATTCTTGTCACCGAACCGTTGGAACAGATCATCAAAGGTGACCTCCATGTCCTGATATTCATCCTTGATGCGTGCTTTCCAGTTGACTTTTTTGTGCTTGCCCTCTTTGGGGCTGATTTTGCCTCGGATTTCGTTCTTTGTCGTCTTTGGCTCCGCGGCATGCACCAGATAGCCGACGCCCTGGCGGGAGTCGATCAGTTCTTCCGCTTTCAGTTCGTTGTATGCCTTGGCTACGGTATTGCGGTGTACCCCGAGGATCTGCGCCATGGAGCGCTCGGAGGGCAGACTGCTTCCGGGCGCGCGTTTGCCGGATAAAATCTCGGCTTTGATCTGATCTGACAGTCTGCGGTAGACCGGGGTTTTTGGGGTTTGCTTCATTTTCATGCGGTTTACTCTCATAGCGTCCTGCCGTCTGCCTTACGGCAGCAGCGGCTTATTTTTTGGCGGCTTTTGTCCGTGGAACTGGTAATAGCAGACTTCCAGCCTGCCGTTGTACAATTTGCGCCTGCGGTCTGCCGGGCGTCCAAAAACCTTGCTCTCAATGCTCTTGTCTGCCGTGATGGCGAACAACGACCAACCTGGGTGATCCTTGAAAAATTGCCGATAGACCTCATAGATACGGTCGATGCTCGCGCGGTCGCCGATCCGCTCCCCATAAGGCGGGTTGGTCACGATCACGCCGCTCTCAGCGCGGAGCGCCGCGAAAGGCTCACAGACCGCGGTCCGCGCGCGGGCGGCGCCGCGCGTCGCTTTCTCCGTTACGCCAAGCGCGGCGGCGATATCGGCGTTCCGAAAGACGATGCAGTCGTCAACGCCGGCTTCCTCCGCGTTTTCCCGCGCCGCCCTGACGGCTTTTGGGTCGAGATCGGAAGCATAGATCCGCAGTTCGCATTCCGGATCGATGGCCGCAAAGGCAGCCTTGCGTTCCTCTTTCCAGAGGGCTGCCGGGATCGCCTCCCATTCCTCGCTCGCAAAGCTGCGGCTGATGCCGGGCGCGATGTTGCGGCCGATCATCGCCGCTTCAATCGGAATGGTTCCGGAACCGCAGCAAGGGTCGATCAGAATCCGGTCTTTTTTCCAAAACGAAAGCTGCAGCATCGCCGCCGCCAGCGTTTCCTTGATCGGTGCTTCTACGCTCGCCTGCCGATAGCCGCGCTTGTGCAATCCCGGGCCGGTCGTATCCAGGGTGACCGTCACGCGGTTTTTGAGTAGGGTGATTTTGATATCGTACAGCGCCCCGCTTTTGGCGAAATGTTCGATGCCGTAACACGCTTTGAGTTTCTCGACGATCGCTTTTTCGGCGACGGACTGGCAGGCCGGCACACTCGAAAGCTTCGACTTGACCGAGGATCCGTTGACGATAAATTTTCCTTCTGGAGGGATCCATTCCTCCCAGGCGATCGCCTTGACCTGCTGGAACAGGTCTTCAAATTCCAAGGCCTCAAATTCCGCCATCTTGATCTGCACACGGTCTGCCGTGCGCAGCCACAGATTGGCGCGCACGACGGCGCGTTCGTCACCCAGAAACGTGATCTTGCCGTCTTCACTGCGAAGGATCTTATACCCCAGCGCCTCGATTTCCCGTTTTGCGACTGCTTCCAGCCCAAAGGTCGTTGCCGCGATGATTTCTAATTTCATGTTGCTTCTGCTGCTCTCTTTCGTTTGTTTTTTGTTTGTATGTCCGGTGTGCTTTTGCACCTCTTCTTTGTCTGTGTGCATGTCCCGTACCTTGATCCCTGCCCGGCAGATCGCCGCATATCCGTCGAACCTGCTGGATGCGCCAAGGTTTTGCGGGCGCATGATGCGAAAATAGCGTCCCATCGGGGACGCTATGCGATTTTGTGTAAGTGCCGCCTACAGGTAAGGGGCTCTGCGGTTCAGCGCGTTGCTTTCCAGCTTTTCCAGCATATCTAAAGATTTGCCGGTTCCGATCGCCACGCAGGACTTCGGATCTTCCGCGATGGTCACCTTGATGCCCGTGCGTTCTTCGATCCTGCGGTCAATGCCGTACATCAGCGCGCCGCCTCCGGTCACGATGATGCCGGAGTTGCTGATATCCGCCGCCAGCTCCGGCGGGGTACGCTCCAGTACGTTGTGAACAGCCTCGCAGATGGTGGTCAGCGGCTCCTCCAGCGCTTCCATCATTTCGTCGGAAGTGATCTCCACGCTCTTCGGCAGACCGGTCACCAGGTCTCTGCCGCGGCACTCCTTGCTCACGGTTTCTTCTCGCGGATAAGCTGTGCCGATGGTCAGCTTCAGTTCTTCGGCGGTCCTTTCGCCGATATACAATTTATGCACCTTGCGCATATATTTAATGATGGATTCGTCAAACTTGTCACCTGCCATCTTGACCGAGGTGCTGGCGACGATGCCGCCCAGCGAGATCACTGC
>DJPG01000106.1:10488-16057 GCA_002439735.1 Firmicutes bacterium UBA6418
ATGCCCGCGCCGATGGCTGCCGCAACCGGCTCTTCCATCAGGTAAACGTCCTTACCGCCTGCCTGGGTCGCAGCCTCTTTGACCGCGCGCTTTTCCACCTCGGTGACGCCGCTCGGTACGCAGACCATGATCTTCGGTTTGAAGAACCGACCGCTTCCGCAGGTCTTGCGGATGAAATATTTGAGCATTCGCTCGGTAATATCGTAATCGGAAATCACGCCGTCGCGTAGCGGTCTGACCGCAACGATGTTGGACGGTGTCCTTCCGAGCATCTGTCTTGCTTCTTCCCCGACGGCCAGGATCTCGTCGGTATCGTTGTTGATCGCGACGACAGACGGCTCATTGAGGACGATTCCTTTCCCCTTGATGTATACGAGTACATTGGCTGTACCTAAGTCAATCCCAACTTCTGATGCAAATCCCATATCTGATATCTCCTCTTTTCTGCTTCTGTCATTATTTTATACAATTCTGAAAATATTATATAAAATTTTCTTGCTTTTTTCAATTTATTTCTGCGAAAAAGATACAGAAGTTTGTGCGAAAAAGAAATTTGTGCTAAACTGAAAGCAGTCAGTTCTCCTGCGTCGATGCAGGTGGCTGCGATCCTAAGGAAAGGAACGGCTTTTTACTTATGAAAAACCACGCGATCATCCCGATCTTCATCTCGCATCGCGGCTGTCCGAACGATTGTGTGTTCTGCAATCAGAAAAAGATCACTGCGCGGGACGGTGACATTACGCCTGCCGATGTATCGAAAACGGTCGAAACCTGGCTCGCTACTCTCGGTGCTCTCCCGCCGCAAAAGATCGAACTGGCCTTTTTCGGCGGTTCTTTTACCGGCATCCCGGCAGAGGAACAGATCGCTTTTTTACAGATCGCCAAGGCCTACAAGGATGCCGGGCGCATCGGCAAGATCCATCTTTCCACCCGCCCCGACTATATCAATGAAGCGATCCTGGATCGTCTCAAGACATCCAGCGTCGATGTGATCGAGCTGGGTGTGCAGTCCTTTGATGAGGAAGTCCTGCGTCTTTCCGGCCGCGGCCACCGCGCGGATATCGTCTATCAAAGCGCCGCCCTGATCCAAGACTATGGCTTTACCCTCGGTATCCAGCTGATGATCGGTCTGCCCGGCGACACCTTGGAGAAAGATATTTTCTCGGCGTTGGAAACGGTCAAGATCGGCCCGCAGCTCGCGCGGCTGTACCCGACGGTCGTCATCCACGATACCGCGCTTTACGATGCCTGGCAGAACGGCACGTACACGCCGCTTTCGGAGGCGGAAGCTGTCGAACGTACAAAGGCGATGTACGAAATCCTAGACGGCGCAGGGATCCGTATTATCCGGGTAGGGCTCAAATCCAGCGATATTCTGGCAGGAGAGACCGCCTTTCACCCGGCCTTCCGCCAGCTTGTCGAGGGCAGCATCGCCCGGGATCGTCTGGAAGCGCAGCTTGCGGCGCTGCTCTGCGGGTCTGTGCCGCCGAACCCGCCGAACGCGCCGGCAGCCATACAGCCTGCCGTCCATGCAGCAGCCGGCATACAGCAGCCGAACCGCCGCGCCGTTGTTTTCGCGGCAAATCCGAAGTCCTATAACAACCTCTTCGGTCACCGCGGCTGTAACCGCTCCTATTTTGCCGAAAAATATCCGAACATTGCGATCCGTTATGTTCGCGATGATTCGCTTACGGACGGAATCTACCGCGTAACACCGCTATCTGCGTCCGAAACCTGGTGAAAAGAGATTGCTCACGACACCGGGATATTGTATAATATTTCTACCAATCGTTTTTTCGGCACTGCCGCAAGAGCAGAATCGCAAATTGCTTCTTTGCCGCCCCGAGGCAGCGCTTCGAAATAATTGCAAATCAAAACAAAGGAGAATCATAGATATGAAAGCAGTGATCACTGTTATCGGCAAAGATATGGTCGGTATCCTTGCCAGCGTCGCGCAGACGTGCGCGCAGCAGAACGCAAACGTTCTGGAAGTAACCCAGTCCATCCTCGAGGGATATTTCTGCATGGTTATGGTCATCGATATCAGCGCCATGACCTGTGAGATTGACACGCTCCACGAGGAGCTCATGACCGCAGTTCCGGATATGGTCGTTCATGTGATGCATGAAGACATTTTTAATTCCATGCACCGGATTTAAGTTGGGAGGGAACGGATGGCTATGCTGAATTTTAACGACATCATGGAAACCATCACGATGATCCAGGAGGAAAATCTCGATATCCGAACGATCACGATGGGTATTTCCCTGCTCGACTGCGCAGACAGCGACATTGATCGCGCCTGTGAAAAGGTCTACAACAAAATCTATACGAAAGCAAAGGATCTGGTCGCCACCGGCGAGCAGATTGAAAAGAAATACGGCATCCCGATCGTCAACAAACGCATCAGCGTGACGCCGATCGCAATGCTGGCTGCCGTCAGCGGCGGCGATCCGGTCAAGTATGCCAAGACGCTGGATCGCGCGGCCAAGGCCGTCGGGGTAAACTTTATCGGCGGCTACAGCGCGCTGGTGCAGAAAGGCTTCAGCGCCGGAGACCGCCAGCTGATCGAATCCATTCCACGCGCCCTGGCAGAAACGGACTTCGTCTGCTCCTCGGTCAACATCGGCTCTACCAAGGCCGGCATCAATATGGACGCCGTGGCCATGATGGGCAAGGTGGTACGCGAAGCCTCCGAGCTGACCAAGGATCGGCAGTGCATCGGCGCGGCCAAGCTGGTGGTATTCTGCAACGCGCCGGAGGATAATCCGTTCATGGCCGGCGCTTTCCACGGCGTCGGTGAACCGGACGTCGTTTTGAATGTCGGCGTTTCCGGCCCGGGCGTGGTGCGCGCGGCGCTGGCCAAGCTGCCGGACGACGCGCCGCTGCATGAAGTCGCGGAGCTGATCAAAAAGACCGCCTTCAAGATCACCCGTATGGGTCAGCTGGTCGGTAGCGAGGCATCGCGCATGCTGGGCGTTCCGTTCGGCATCATCGATCTTTCACTGGCGCCGACCCCGGCGGTCGGTGACTCGGTTGCCTATATCCTGGAAGAGATCGGTCTGGAACAGTGCGGCACCCACGGCACGACGGCCGCGCTGGCCATGCTCAACGATGCCGTGAAAAAAGGCGGCGTGATGGCTTCCTCCTCGGTCGGCGGGCTGTCCGGTGCTTTCATCCCGGTGACGGAGGATGCGGGCATGATCGCCGCGGCAAGAAGCGGCTGCCTGGAAATCGAAAAACTGGAAGCGATGACCGCGGTCTGCTCTGTCGGTCTGGATATGATCGTCATCCCGGGTGAAACTCCGGCGGAGACGATCTCGGCGATCATCGCCGACGAGGCGGCCATCGGTATGGTCAATTCCAAGACGACCGCGGTTCGTGTGATCCCTGCCATCGGGCTTGCCGAGGGCGAAGAACTGGATTTCGGCGGTCTTTTGGGCAACGGGCCGGTCATGAAGCTGCACACGCAGTCTTCCGCCAAGATGATCCGGCGCGGCGGCAGGATCCCGGCGCCGATGCAGAGTTTGAAGAATTAAGCGCGGAAAGGCGCGCAGCTGCTTCCTGCGGGGCGCGCCGCGCTGTATGGGCTTGTATGTCAGGTAAAAAACGAGGATTTTATTTCCATGAACATTGTATCTTATGCCACGCAAAATATGAAACCGTTTCAGGGTCAGGCTTTCCATTCCGTGGACAGTCTGATTCTGTCTTGCGTTGTTTATATGCACTTTCCACGCAATAACCCTGCGCTCTGCGGTTGGGACGGCATTCCCCTGCCCGCACTTTTTCACGCGGAGGATTTTGACATGATCTTTGAGCACGTCTACGACGCACCGGCAAGCAAGGAACTGCTGACCGCGCTGATCGCCAGTCCGCGTTTCCGCGAGATCCGCGTAAAAGGCTACGTCCAGCAGAGCGACCGCTCCGAGGAAAAGCAGTTTGCCGCCATGACCTTTGATCTGCCGGATGGCTCGTCTTATATCGCATTCCGCGGAACGGATGCCACGATCGTCGGCTGGAAAGAGGATTTTAATATGGCGTTCCAGTATCCGGTTCCATCGCAGGCGGAAGCTGCGGACTATCTGAACGAGGCTGCCGGCCACTGCCGCGGTCCGCTATACGTCGGCGGCCATTCTAAGGGCGGCAATCTGGCCGTTTACGCCGCTGCCAACTGCCTGCCGGATGTCTCGACGCGGCTTATGCGTGTCTTTTCACACGACGGACCCGGTTTCCTCGAACAAGCGTTGCAAAGCGAGGCTTTCCGGCATGTGCTCCCCAAGATCGAAAAAACATTGCCGCAGTCCTCGATGATCGGCATGCTGCTGGAACACCAGGAGAACTATAAGATCGTCAAAAGCAGTAGCATCAGCATCTGGCAGCATAACCCGTTTTCATGGGAGGTCAAGGGGGATGATTTCAGCTATTGCTCCGAGTTGACCGGAGATGCCCGTTATCTTAACGCAACGCTGAACCAGTGGATCCGTGCTATGACGGCGGAGGAACGCGCCCAACTGGTCGATACCATTTACGGTCTGATCGATCTGGACAATATCGCCACCTTTGCACAACTGCGTGCCGAATGGCAGACGAGTTTTCCTGAGATCTTCCGGAGTTTTTCCGACCTGAGTCCGCAGAACAAAGCCTTTTTGCTGCAGATGCTCAAGGCGCTGGCGTCGATGGGCATTAAAAATTTTCCTGAGTTATTCGAGTGAAGCATGCGAGTGGCTCGATCACGGAAGCCGACAGCAAACGCGGCCTGATTCCGGAAGCAGACCTTAAATTGCCTTTACAATCTTCTTTTTACAGTTTGAAATCGTATCCATGCTATAAAAATCTTCCCATTCTGTCAGTACGAAACCGTTGGTCGTGTTTATGAAAGATTCGGAAGCCTCCATTGTTACTCCGTCATTACCAAAAGCCTGCCCTCCTCCTTGCGGCAAGGCTGCCGAAAGCCTCAGAGCCTATTCCGATAATAATGGATCCTCTTGTCAAGACATTTGTTCACGAATTTATCGTGAATTTTTACGACTGTTTTGGGCGCTTCGTTATGCCGCATCCTGTTTTGCTTCCGTTTGAAACATGCCATAGTAGATGCTGTCCGGCGTAGCGTAATCATGAGCCATATGCGGTCTTTCCGTGTTATACTCTCGGATGTATGAACGAATACCGGCTCTCAGTTCCTTCGGTGTTCGGAACTCCTCAATGTAGATTTTCTCGGTCTTGAGGCTGCGGAACCAACGTTCGATCATCACGTTGTCAGCCCAACGGCTTTTGCCGTCCATGCTTTGGCGGATCTGAAAGGATTTCAGCAGTTCTTTGTACTCGTTGCTGGTGAACTGTGTTCCTTGGTCACTGTTGATAATTGCGGGGATGCCATACTTTGCGGTGGCTTCTTCTACTGCACGGATGACGTGGACGGTATCAAGGGTGTCTGATAGGTTCCAACCGACGATTTTGCGGCTGTACCAGTCTATAATCGCAGTCAGATACCTGTGTCCATGTAGCATCTTGATGTAGGTGATATCAATCGACCACACTTGATTCGGCATGTATATAGGCATGTTGCGAA
>DJPG01000093.1:0-854 GCA_002439735.1 Firmicutes bacterium UBA6418
CGCTGTTCAACAGCGAGGCGAAGGATGCTGAAATCAAGAGTTTGACTTATGCCATCAAGGGTGGAGAGGTGATCGGAACCGATACAGCCGGGTACACCGTAAGCGCGAATGGAACGAAGGATGTGACATTCGAATACACACTGAAAAAAGCGCGCACCACGACCATCACCGTTACCGCGGTGGTGGAGCAGGACGGAAAAGAATATACTTTTACAAAGGATATTACGTTGGACGTACAGGATGCTGAAAAGCTGGTCTACATCGGCATTGACGCTTCGCACTACAACGAATATGTTGCAGGAAACTACAAGGATGCCATGGGCAACTTTGGAGAGCTTGCCGCGAAGCAGGATGTGCGCATCGTTACGCTGAAGACCAGCGAAGAACTGATCGCTGCGTGCAGCAATCCGAAATACAAGGCACTGATTCTCACCGCGCCGTCCCGCCGTCTGGAGGCCGCGCAGAAAGATCCGAAGACCTACTCCGAAGCCGAGTTGGAAGCTATTTCCACCTTCAACACTAACGGAGGCACCGTAATCCTGGCAGGCTGGTCGGATAACTATGAGAACTACGCTGCTATTCAGAACAATGAATCCATTAAGCACATGGCGGCAACGCAGAACGATGTGTTGAAAGCACTGGGGTCCAGATTGCGCATCAGTGACGATGCGACCTACGATGATGAGCGTAGCAAAGCGGACGGTGTGGACAAGTGGAGACTCTACTTCTCGAGCTACAACATGGAGAATCCTCTGGTTCAGGGCGTGGAGGTTGATCCGGATCATCCGTATGACAAGCTCTACACGGAACGGTTCAGTCACTACGGCGGCGCATCCATCTATGCGGTAGATGCC
>DJPG01000093.1:929-1564 GCA_002439735.1 Firmicutes bacterium UBA6418
CATGCGACGACATACTCCGTGGATGTGGACGAAGACGGCCTCGGCGGCAGCAGCACACCGAAGTATGTTTACGCCGATGGCGATGACCGCCTGATGGTTATGGCAAGCGAACAGCTCAGTGGCAAAGGGATGATCATTGTCTCCGGTGCGGCCTTCATGTCAAACTTCGAGGTGCAGGCAACCATTAGTGACAATGGCTCTGAAAAGAATTACTCCAATTACAAGATTTGCGAGAATCTGGTTTCCATGCTCAACCCGACCCAGATCAACAAGATTGAGAATGTGCAGAAAGAAACCGATGAGGGCGTCAAGTTCACGGTGGAAGGCATCGTGACCTCCAACGCCTCCGGATATGATAAGAATACCGCGTTCTTTGACTGCATCTATGTACAGGACGAGACGGCTGGTATCAACTGCTTCCCGGTGGCGGGCGAGTTCAAGGTGGGCGACAAAGTGCGCATTACCGGAACCACCTCATCCTATCAGGGCGAACGCCAGCTGAATGTGACGAAGATCGAAAAGATGGGAGACGGTACGGCACCGGCTCCTAAGGAAGTCACCGCCGCGCAGATCAACGACGGCAGTGTACTGGGCAGCCTGGTAAAGATCAAGGGTACTGTAACGGACATTGAGAA
>DJPG01000093.1:1666-2277 GCA_002439735.1 Firmicutes bacterium UBA6418
CTCGTGTGTTCATCGACGGCTATATTACCAAAGACAAGGAAATCAGCAACCTGAAGGTCGGATGCAGCATCGAGGCGGTTGGCCTGGCTTCCTGGGACAACACCTTCACATTAGCGAATGGCAAAGCTGTAGCGCCGCGCATTCGTATCCGTGACCGTGCCGACATTGTATGCACAGCGGGCAGCAGCGGCGGAAGCACCGGCGGCGGCTCTTATGTACCTTCGACGAACACCCCTGCCAAAGCGGCAAAAGACTTTATCAAGAAAAACCTTACCGTAAACGATGCAGTCCTTAAAACAGCGGATGCGGATAACTACGCGAAGATTTTGGAGGCAGCGGAAAAGTACAACAAGCTTTCCGCAGCGGAAAAAGCAGCGGTCGATCAGGAACTGAAGGCGCAGACCGGTAAGACCGTCGCAGAACTTAAGACCGAAGCAGAAGCCATCAAAGCTTCCATCGGCACTTCGACCTTCCATGTAAAGAAAGCGGTCAAGGAACTGACGCTGAAGGCAAGATCCGTGAAGCTGAAGAACGGCAATGTGAAGATTGTCCTCAAGGCTGACCTTTCCGAATTGGAAAAGAACGGCTACACGGTAAAGTACAAATTCTAC
>DJPG01000093.1:2402-8149 GCA_002439735.1 Firmicutes bacterium UBA6418
GGCAGAACGTACTACTACAAAGCAAGAGTCATGGTATATGACAAAGACGGCAGACTCGTAGCGAAGACTGCACTGAAGCAGTGCAAGTACGCGAGCAGAAAGTGGACGAAGAAGTAAACAGTCGGACACATAGGCCTCTGTGCATGGCACGTAGAAGACGAAATTAAAAGGAAGGAGGGCAGCCGCCCTCCTTTACGATTCGTGCCGGATGTCCACAAGCCAAAAGACGGGTGCAAACAATACAAAAATCTTAACACTTTCTTAGCGGAAAAGAACTGGACTTTTCTTGACGAAAAGGCTATGATAACAACAAACGCGAAGTAATGTTTGGCAGGAAGAGAAGACGACCAGGCATTACTTTCCTTTATTTTTCGGGGCTTTTGGACAAAATGGACAAAGTGTTCCAAACGACCTGCGATCGGAATGGAAAGGAGTTGATGACATGTGATCAATGAGGATCAGTTGGGCGCGCGTATCATTATCGGATTCGGCGACGGAAGCGTATTTTTAAGCGAAAGCATCCTTTGGGGAATCATCCTCGCGGCGATCATCGCGGTGCTTGGCATCTGGATGGGTCATGGACTTGAGACAGTTCCGACGACGAAAAGGCAAATTGCCGCAGAATTCATCGTCGAAAAAATTTACGCTTACGCCAAGAGCAATCTGGGCAGCAAGGCAGAAGCCTTCGCGCCTTATATGGGTACCATTTTTATCTATATTCTGCTCGGCAGCTCTCTGGGACTGTTTGGGATCCGACCGATCACCGCGGATATCAATGTCACCTTCAGTTTGTCCCTGATGACGTTTCTGCTCATTCAGATCAGCAGCTTTCGCTATCTGGGCATAAAGGGTAAAATCCGGCACATGTGTGACCCATATGCCTTTATGCTTCCGCTGAATATCCTGGAGGACTGCACGTTGCCGGTTTCTCTGGCGTTGCGTCTGTTCGGCAATATCTTCGGCGGTATGATCGTCGTAGATCTTTGGATGTACCTGATGGAATGGCTCAGCGCGTTCGTATCGAGCATACCGTTTATGCGGGCGATCTTCGTCCTGCCGCTGAACGCGTTCTTTGATATCTTTGAACCGATGATTCAGACCTACATCTTTGTAACATTAACGATGGTTTTTCTGTCCCGCGGTATCACGGCATCAGATCAAACCACACAAAAAAATTAGGAGGTAATGAAAATGACTAAAGGAATAATTGCAATTGCAGCGGGAATCGCAGTCGGACTTGCGGCGATCGGTATTGCGATCGGACAAGGTAGCGTGGCCAGTAAGGCTATGGACAGCATGGGGAAGCAGCCGGAGGCGATCAACGGCATTCGTACTTCGATGATCATCGCTTTGGCAATCATGGAGACCATGGGTGTTCTGACCTTCGTCATTGCGATCGTGCTGGCAGGAAAACTCTGATCATCAGAGTATAGCGCATAGCAAATGTAAGAAGGTTTCGGATATGGAAGTAAAATTATATCAGGGGCTGCTTGAAATCAACTGGAATCTGTTGTTTTCGGCCATCACCGTGCTGGTACTGTATCTGATCCTGAAGCACTTTTTCTTTGAAAAGGTACATGCGTTTATGCAAGCGCGTCAGGCGGCGGTGCAGCGCAGTTTAGACGAAGCGGAGGCGGACAAGACGCAGGCGCGGGAGATGCTGACGCATTATCAGCAAACGCTGGACGACGCGGAAGCAAGAAAGCGCGCAATCATCAAAGAAGCCAAGGCAGAAGCAGATCAAAGAGCAGAGAGCATCATCAACGAAGCCAGACAGCAGGCGCAGGATCTCGCAAAAGAAGCGCACAAGACGATGCAGGCTGATGAAGAAAAGGCAGCGGAGCAGCTGAAAAAAGAGGTTGCTTCGATTGCGCTTCTGGCTGCTGAACAGATTATGCGAAAAGAAATGGACGAAAAAAGTCAACAGGCACTTGTTGATCAGGTTTTAGAGGAGGCGGCTAACGGAAAATGGAAGCAGCAGTCGTAGCGCTGACCTACAGCACAGCTCTTTATGAGGCGGCAAAGGAGCTCGGAAAGCAGGAGCAGTTTCTCACAGAGGTCAGTCAGCTTGCGGTGCTGGTAAAGACCTATGAAGATTTCGCGAAGTTTCTGAACAGCCCGGCGATCATAGAGAAAGCAAAAAAAGAAGCTGTAAAAAAAATCATGCAGGACAGATTTTCGCAGGAGATGATCAACTTCGTCTATGTGTTGATCGATAAAAGGCGAACCGCCGAGATCCCGGCGATTGCCAGGCAATATCTCAAACTTTACGATAAGGAAAGCGGCGTGGCCGCAGGAAAGATCTTCAGTGTTGTCAAGCTGACGCCGGAACAACTGCACAAGTTTGAAGCGGAAATGTCCCGGCTCCTGCGTAAGCATATCAAACTGGAAAACCGTTTGGATCAGACACTCATCGGAGGCGTTAAGATCCAGGTTGACGGGAAAATGATAGACCGGAGTTACCGGGCGGATTTGGAGTGCCTGCGCAGGGAATTAAAAAATCAGTAG
This sequence comes from Firmicutes bacterium UBA6418, assembly GCA_002439735.1. GTDB lineage: Bacteria > Bacillota > Clostridia > Peptostreptococcales > Anaerovoracaceae > CAG-238. Next base: position 4,911 of record DJPG01000093.1, read on the forward strand.
GAGGGAGGTTCCCTTATGAAGTTAAGACCGGAAGAAATCAGTTCCGTCATTAAAGAGCAAATAAAAAAATATCACAGTAAATTTGATATTCTGGATTACGGTACCGTTTTACAGGTCGGGGACGGTATCGCCAGAGTCTATGGCTTAAGCAACTGCATGGAAGGCGAACGGCTCGAGTTTGACAGCGGCGTACAGGGAATGGCGCTCAACCTGGAAGAGGATAACGTCGGCGTTGTCATTCTTGGCGCAGACCGGCAGATCAAAGAAGGCGACATTGTCAAGCCGACCGGAGAGGTCGTAGACGTGCCGGTCGGGGAATGCCTGATTGGCCGCGTGGTCGACGCGCTCGGACAGCCGATCGACGGCAAGGGTCCGATCATTGCCAAAGAAAAACGTCCGATCGAATACGCGGCGCCCGGCGTGCTGATGCGCAAGTCGGTCAACGAGCCGCTGCAGACCGGAATCAAGGCCATCGACGCGATGATGCCGATCGGCAAAGGCCAGCGTGAGCTGATTATCGGCGACCGTCAAACCGGCAAAACTGCCATCGCGATCGATACGATCCTCAACCAAAAAGGCAAAAATGTGATCTGCATCTATGTCGCGATCGGACAGAAGAAATCCACCGTTGCTCAACTGGTGCAGACGCTGACAGAACGAGAAGCCATGAAGTATACCATCGTGGTTTCCGCGACCGCCAGTGATGTGGCGCCGCTGCAATATGTCGCTCCCTATGCGGGGTGCGCGATGGCGGAGTACTTTATGTATCAGGGAAAGGATGTCCTGATCATTTATGACGATCTTTCCAAGCATGCGGTGGCTTATCGAACGATGTCGCTGCTGCTCCGCAGACCGCCCGGAAGAGAAGCCTATCCGGGTGACGTGTTTTACCTGCACAGCAGACTCCTGGAACGCGCAGCGAAGCTCAGCGATGAACTGGGCGGCGGTTCCATCACTGCGCTGCCGATCATTGAAACACAAGAGGGCGATGTTTCCGCCTATATTCCGACCAATGTGATCTCCATCACAGATGGACAGATATTTTTGGAAACCGAGCTGTTTTTTACCGGACAGCGGCCGGCTGTCAACGTTGGCATTTCGGTATCCCGTGTCGGAGGGAACGCGCAGATCAAGGCGATGAAACAGGTTTCCGGCTCCTTGAAGCTGGAGCTGGCGCAGTACCGGGAGCTTGCTTCGTTTTCACAATTTGGCTCCGATATCGATAAAGATACCAAGGCGCGTTTGGATCACGGCAAAGTCCTGATGGAGATTCTGAAACAGGGGCAGTACCATCCGATGGATGTCGAAGACCAGATCATCAGCATCTACGCGGCTTCGCACCGGTATATGGAAGACATTCCGACCGGGGAAATCCATACGTTTGAGACAGAACTTCTGGACTATATACACAGTCACTATCCGGAGATCAGCGAAAGAATCCGTCAAAGCGGCAGGCTGGACGAAGAAACCGAAAAATTGCTGATCGAAGGCATCACAAACTATAAAGAGGCGAACCATCATGGCTGAAACGATGCGCGATTTGAAACGCAGAATGAAAAGCATTGAAAGCACCGAACATATCACGAATGCGATGCGACTTGTTTCGGCTGCCAAATTTCGAAGAGCCAAAGGCGTTTATGACCGCAAATCGCAGCAACTGGCGGAAATCTCCGCAACGATCGAGGGAATTTTGGCTGAACAAAACGATTTTGACCGGCAGGATAGCGACAGCGCACAGATGCCGGGGCGTCCGGAGCGGGTGCTGGCTCTTGTGATCACCAGCGATAGGGGACTTTGCGGCGGCTTTAACAGCAGTCTGCTCAAAACCGCGAAGGCGGCACTGGAAAACTACGACAGGCAAAATGTCAAGGTCTTCTGCATCGGCAGTCACGGCAGAGATTTCTTTGCGCACGCGGATTATGCGATTGCCGGAAGCTTTGACGGCGCGCCGGAAAAAATCGCTTTTTCGGAAATCGAGGCCATCGCAGCGCCGATCCTCGCGGATTATCACGACCATAAGCTGGATCAGGTGCTGCTGATTACGACGGAATATATCAATTCTCTGCGGCAGGAACCGATGGTAAGGCAGCTGCTGCCGGTGGAATCCGCCGCGCGCGCGCAAGCAGCGGAAACGACCGTGAAAGCGGCGGCTCCGGTGGAGATCGAGTATGCGCCATCGCGTGAAGCCGTGGCAGCTTATATGCTGCCCAAATATTTTGAACTGACCTTGTTCAAAGCGGTCATAGAGTCGGCGGTCTGTGAACACGCGGCAAGACGCACGGCGATGGAAAACGCGACAGAGAACGCGCGTGAGATTTTTGAACATCTGTCCCTGACCTACAACAGAGCGCGGCAAGCGGCGATCACAAATGAGCTGATCGAGATCGTTTCCGGTTCGGAAACATAGAAAGCAGGATTTTCCGAAAACAGGAGGTAAGAAAATGCATCAAGGGATCATCAACCAGATTATCGGTCCAGTCATTGATATTAAATTTGAAGAAGGTGAGCTACCTGCGCTTTTGAACGCGATCAGGATTCCGCACGAAGGCACAGATGTGATGGCAGAAGTCGCGCAGCATATCGGTGATGATATCGTTCGCTGTGTGGCACTGTCTTCGACGGACGGGCTGACCCGCGGAATGGAAGCGCTGGATACCGGCGCGCCGATCACCGTGCCGGTCGGCGATGAAGTTCTTGGCAGGCTCTTCAACGTCATGGGACAGACCATCGATGAAAAGGGACCGGTTCACACAACCAAGACATCACCGATCCATAAGCCTGCGCCGTCCTTTGAAGACCAAAATACAAAATCAGAAATTTATGAAACCGGCATCAAGGTCATTGACCTGCTTGCTCCCTATGCAAAAGGCGGAAAAATCGGCCTTTTCGGCGGTGCGGGTGTCGGTAAGACGGTTCTGATTCAGGAACTGATTCATAATATTGCAACCGAGCACGGCGGATATTCCGTGTTTACAGGCGTCGGCGAACGCAGCCGCGAGGGCAATGACCTTTGGATCGAAATGCATTCCGGCGGCGTTATTGACAAAACCGCACTCGTGTTCGGGCAGATGAATGAAGCTCCCGGAGTGCGTATGCGTGTCGGTCTCACGGGGCTTACAATGGCAGAATATTTCCGCGACGTAAGTCATAAGGACGTGCTTCTTTTTATCGATAATATTTTTCGCTTTATACAAGCAGGCAGCGAAGTTTCAACTTTGCTCGGCCGTATGCCCTCCGCC
>DJPG01000009.1:0-9920 GCA_002439735.1 Firmicutes bacterium UBA6418
GTCAGATCACAGACATAAGCCTTGCCTTTCTTGATGAGCTCTACTGCCGCTTCGTACATCTTATCAAAGTAGTCCGAAGCCCACAGGCGCTTGTCCCACTCGAATCCGAGCCAGCGTACGTCCTCCTCGATGGCGTTGATATATTCCATATCCTCCTTGACCGGATTGGTGTCGTCATAGCGCAGGTTGCACTTGCCGCCGTACTTGGCCGCCGTTGAAAAGTTCAGGCAGATCGACTTCGCGTGCCCGATGTGCAGGTAGCCGTTCGGCTCCGGTGGGAAACGCGTGTAGATCGGTCTGTCCCCGTATTTATGGTTCGCTAAATCTTTCTCGATGATGCTGTAGATAAAATTGGTTTCTGCCATTTGCTCGTCCCCTTATTTTTTCTGTATATGTTACTATCATAGCACGATTTGCAAGGATTATCCACCCTTTCTTTCGGAGGAAAAGGCAAAAATCGCAGTTTTTCGCAAGGTCTCCGCATGATCCTCACTGCTGAACCTGTCTGCTGCCCGCATCGACTACTTGAAATACTTCGGTTTTTTGAATTTACAGATCTTGTCTTTGCAGTTTTCGCACTTCAGGGCGTCGTTGGAACCCTCCCAAAACTGCTCCGGATGCTTGAGCAGGGTGATCTCCCAGCGCAGCATCAGCACAATGCTGGTAAAGAACAAACTCCAGGTGAAGAAGTTACGAATGAACAGCATCGGCGTGAACATCATGAAATAGCCCCAGTTAAAAATGCGGCAGTTCACACAGCAACGGTTCTTGATGATGTAATTCTGGAACGGGCACCAGATGACCACGCAGATCAAATCACTGACATAGTAGAATACGGACAGGAGGATCAGTTCCTTCGTCTCGATGATGTCCGCCACGTACAAAATGCCAAAGATCGCATTGAAGCTCAGCCATACCAGCAGCACCCAGATTGCTGCCAGATTGTTCTTCTGGACGTAACGGTACAACTCCAACTCGCTGAAATGTTCCGCCCGCCGGTAATGACTCGCAAAGCCCTTTTTGCTGCCCATCGTGATACGCTTGTTCTGCGGGATCATTTGCAGTACCATGCTCGCCATCAGGATGGCCCACACCACATAGACCCAAAGGATATTGTACTGTCTGAGGATTCCGTGGATCTGTTCCGCCGAAAGTCCCGAAAGCAGCCACTTCATCTCCACCTTTTGGGTCAGGATCAGGTCAAAATAATCCGGCGCGAAAATATACGCCAGCAGCACTGCCAAAAATACACAGCAACGAAAGATCAGCTTGCCAACATATTCCTTAAACATATCAATTTCGATTTTTTTCATGTCACATCACTCCGGTTTTGTAAAATCAGGCTTACTGCCGGACTGCATCCGGCAATGTGCTGTACTGTAACAGCAAAGGGGCATGCTTCGACAACATCCCCCTCATTTCGCCCTATTTATGTTAATCCTTTTTTCTCGCGATGTCAACCTCCGATGCGGCGTGGTGCTCATTCTTAGAAGGTAGTGCCTTGTGCAACTGAGAAATAAACGCAGGGGGCAGGAATTTATTTTTTCCCTTTTCGATAGCAAAAGGGTTGGACTCTGTGGTAAAATAAGAACGTGGTCATTTTCGGTCACAAAACAAACGCTTCTGCATAGACGAAGGGGAGAAAATTGGAAATGAGAGGAAAACATTTGCTTACGATTTTATTACTGCTCCTGGCGGGCACCGTCGTTATCTGCTTCTGCGGATGTTCGGATGCCGCAAGCCCGGTCTCCGGCACAGACCCGGATCCGGCGATCAGCGTCGATGATCCGCAGCAATCGGAAACAGAGCCGCAGCAGCCGAACACGGAAACGCCGGATCCGGCGGACAAGGATCCACAGCCGGCAGAAGAACCGGATTCTGACTCCGCGGATTCCGGCAGCAAGAAACCGGCAGCGCAGGCCGATCCGAACAAACCTTCCGCAAACGTTACGGTCACCGATCCGTCCGCGCCTTGGAAAGACTTCGATATGTACGGCATTCCGGAGGTTCTGGATGTCCGCAAAAAAGATGACGGCGATCTTTTCGTGCTGGTCAACAAACTCCACGCTGTCAGCAAGGGCTACAAGCCGACCGATATGGTCGTGATGGACAACAAACTGACAACTTGGGAGAATCTCGAGCTAAAATCCGACGCCTATGACGCGTATCTGAAGTTGTACCGCGACGCAAAGAAAGAGGGGTTTTCCTTAAAAGTCTGCTCCGCCTATCGTACTTACGCGACGCAAAAGACGCTGTACGCAAACGCCGTGAAGAACAAAGGACAAAAAACGGCGGATATCCGTTCTGCCTACGCCGGCCGCAGTGAGCATCATACCGGCTACGCGCTCGATATCACGTCAAAGTCTATGGGCTGGGGACTCAAACAGGACTTCGCGGATTATCCAGACGGCAAGTGGATCAATGACCACTGCAGCGAATACGGCTTCATCATCCGCTATCCGAAAGGCAAAACCGAGATTACCGGCTACGACTACGAGCCGTGGCATCTGCGCTACGTCGGCGTTGAGGCCGCTGCCGAGATCACCGAGCAGGGTATCACGCTCGAGGAGTACCTCGGAAAATAAACATATCTTACGCATCGAAAAACAGCGCTCGCCGACGGTTTCCTCTTCCGAAATCCGTCGTGAGCGCTGTTTTGTTATTCTTTGATAATATCCGCGCACTGCACACGAATCACCTTGGTAAGATCCGCAAACGGCAGCTCGATCTGGAACCCGATCCGGCCGCCGCTGAAAAGGATGGTGTCATACAAAGGCGCGGTTTCATGGATCGTCGTCGGGAAGAATTTTTTCATGCCGATCGGACTGCAGCCGCCATGAATGTAGCCGGTCAGCGGAAGCAGTTCTTTCGACTTGATCATCTCCACCGATTTTTCACCGACGGCTTTGGCGGCCTTTTTCAGATCCAGTTCCTCGGCGACCGGAACCATAAACACATAATAATTTTTGGATTTTCCCTGTGTGACCAAGGTCTTGAAAACCTTGTCCGGCTCCTGCCCGAGCACGGCGGCGACCTCCACGCCGCTGATCGCGTCCGTATCGGTATAAGTGTGTTCCTTGTATTTGATCTTCATCGCATCCAGCTTGCGCATGGCGTTGGTTTTTTCCATTTTTTCTTTCATTTCGCATTCTCCTCGTATCGCTCTCGTTTTTTGCTTATCCCTTTTTGGGCAGGTGTCTGCTTTACCCGCAAAACCGCAAAGCCGCAGATCTGCACATTTTTCTTTTGTCTTACGTATCCCCCGAATTGCTTCCGGTTACGCGGCGCCGCTGCAGATGACTTCGATCTCATAACCGTCTGCGGACGCATCGGTCAAAAGTCCTTTGAGCATGACCTGCGCCTGTTTTTCCGCTTCCGCGAGCAAGCCTTTTGCCAAGGCTTTTTCCTCGACCTTTTTCTTTTGATCCGCGTAGAACTCCGTATAGTCCTTTACCGTAAACGGGTTGAAGATACTCTTTTTTTCGTCATAGAGCTGTACGCTCTCCTCATCAATCTCGTGGGAAAGGATCTGTGCCGGAGGCAAGCTCACTTTCACCTTGTCGCCGCTGACAGCGACCTCTGCCTTGCTCATATCGATACCGGCCTTGATCACGCCATCATAGGTCAAGATAAAACTGCTGGTCGTAAACGGCAGCTTTACGCCGTAAAACTCGTTTTGTGTCTTGTATTTTCCGAGTTCTGTATAAGCATAGGTCATTGTGCCCAGTTCGCTCATGGCAGTGATCTGGTTTTGCAGTACGACAGCGGACATTTCATGGTGCGCGCCGTTTCCGGTTCGCATGCCCGCAAAATATCCTCCGATCCCGATCAGAGCGCAGAGCAGCAGGGCAAGAATGATGGATTTGAAAGGTGCGGTGTTTTTTTGTTCTTTTCGTTTCAATGTCATATTTGGTTTCCTCTTTTTTTACTGTCCGCTGATGTGATATTTTTTCAGTTTATGCTGCAATGTCTGCCGCTTGATCTGCAGAGTATCCGCCGCCTTGGAAATGTTTCCTTTGGCTTCAATGATCGCCTCGCGGATGATCCGTGCCTCGACCTCCGCCAGATAGTCAGGCAGCGGGCAGCTGACGTCATAAGGCCGCTCCGGTGTCTGCGCGTGCCTGGCGTAGTGCGGCATGGTCAGCATCTTCTCCGTCAGGACATGCTCCCGGTCGGCCATGGATACCGCCTGCTCGATCAGGTTCTCCAGTTCGCGGGCATTGCCCGGATAATCGTAATGCCGCAGTTTTTCGATCGCCGCGTCGGTGATGGACCAAAGCTGTTTGCCGAATCGCTTGTTGTGCTTGCGTAGGAACGCTTCCGCGAGCACCGGAATGTCGTCGGGACGCTCCCGGAGTGCCGGGATCCAAAGATTGACAACATTTAAGCGATAATACAGGTCCTTGCGCAGTTTCCCCTGCGCCATCAGTTCCTCCGGCGGCTCGTTAACCGTCGCGATGATGCGAACTCGAACCGGAATGTCCTTCGTACCGCCGACCCGGCGGATATAGTTTTCCTGCAGCACCCGCAGCAGTTTGCTCTGCAGATCATATGGCATAGCGCTGATCTCGTCCAAAAGCAGTGTTCCGCCGCTTGCCTGCTCAAAGAGTCCCGCGCGGTCGACTGCCCCGGTAAAGCCGCCTTTGGCGGTTCCGAACAGGATGCCCTCCAGCAGGGTTTCCGGAATCGCGGCGCAGTTCTGCGCCAAAAACGGCCGGTCTTTGCGCTTGCCCGCATGGTGGATGCTCTGCGCGAGCAGTTCTTTACCGGTTCCGGTCTCTCCGTAAATAAAGACTGTCGCGTCGTTCATCGCCGCCTTTTTCGCGCGGGTGATGACTTCCTTAAAGGCCGGATTTTCTCCGTAAATATCGTCAAAGGTATAGCGCTTGATGCCGCCCTGCGGCCTTTCTCCGGCATCGGAGGCTTTTTCGCGCTTTCCCTCTGTCAGCTCCAACAGGGTGTCGGACATCTTCCGGATATTGGTGATGTCCTTGGCAACTTCCACTGCGGCAACGGTTTCTCCGTCCACTACGATCGGGATCGTGCTGTTGATGGTCGTGATCTCTTTGCCGTAAAGGTTTTTGTAGGTCTGCTGTTTACGCAGCGTCGGCGTGTTCCGCTTCAGCGCTTCAAACATCGTGCTCTCGCTGAGACTGAAATCCGGGAACGCTTCGTGGAATTTTTTATCCAGAACATCGTCCAGATTGACTTTTTCCATGGATGCCATGGCTTTATTGTAAAATTTTCCGACACCGTCCTGGTCGACGATGTATACGCCCTCGTCGATCAGTTCAATCAGTTCTTCCAGGATCTTGTTCAGATATTCCGCTTTCATACCGTTGCCTCTCGTTCCATAGGATACTACTATCCTACCATACTCCGACAGAAACTGCAAATATTTTTGCACTTTCTGACTGAACTTCTGCCCCTGCTTCTGTCCGATCGCGTCGCAGCGCTTTTCCATACGGAAGGTTCACCGAGCCGGAGATGCGCACCAAAATTCTGCGCACCGGGCGCGCCACGCAAAAAGACCGAAAAGCAAGTTCCTGCCGGTTCCCGCCTTTCGGTCTCTCTTATTTATTGTTTTGTAATTGTTTCGATGCGTGTTTCTTATCTTTCAACTACTAATGCAGTACCCATGCCACCGCCGATGCAAAGGGTCGCAAGACCGTACTTGGAATCTCTTTTGATCATTTCGTGGATCAGCGTGATGAGGATTCTGCAGCCGGAAGCTCCGATCGGGTGTCCGATCGCGATCGCGCCGCCGTTGACGTTTGTCTTTTCCGGATCTAATTGCAGATCTTTTCTGACTGCCAGAGACTGTGCCGCGAATGCTTCGTTTGCTTCTACTAAGTCGATGTCTTCGATGGTTAAACCGGCTTTGTTTAATGCTTTCTGGGAAGCCGGGATCGGACCTACGCCCATGATGGACGGATCAACGCCTGCGGAAGCATAGGACTTGATGGTGCAAAGCGGCTTAATGCCTAATTCGTCAGCTTTTTCCTTGCTCATAACCACAACTGCAGCGCCTGCGTCGTTGATACCGGAAGCGTTCGCAGCCGTTACCACGCCGTCTTTCTTGAATGCGCCTCTTAATTTCGCGACTTTTTCTGTAGTCGTGCCGAATTTCGGGAATTCGTCGGTATCGAAGATGATCGGATCACCTTTTCTCTGCGGGATCTCAACCGGAACGATCTCCTCTTTGAACTTGCCTGCTTTGATGGCTTCTTCTGCTCTGTTCTGGGAGATTACGGAGAATTCGTCTAACTGTTCTCTGGTAATGCCCCACTGTTCCGCAACGTTTTCAGCGGTGATCCCCATGTGGTAACCGTTGAACGCGTCCCAAAGGCCATCGTTTACCATCATGTCGATCATCTGGGTATTATTCATTCTCGCACCCCATCTTGCAGCCGGCATCGCGTATGCGGTTGCGGACATGTTTTCCGCACCGCCTGCGACAACGATATCCGCATCGCCTGCTTTGATGATCTGTGCAGCTAGTTCCACTGCTCTCAGACCGGAACCGCAAACCTTATTGATGGTCATAGCCGGTACTTCGATCGGAAGACCTGCGTCCAACGTCATCTGTCTTGCGACGTTCTGGCCAAGGCCGCCCTGCAGAACGGTACCCATGATAACTTCGTCAACCATTTCCGGTTTGATACCGGCTCTTTCTACCGCGCCCTTGATTGCGATCGCGCCTAACTTTCTGGTTGGGATGTTCTTTAAGGAACCGCCAAAGCTACCGATCGGTGTTCTTGCTGCACTCACAATTACAACTTCTTTCATTTTTATGTATCCTCCTTAGATAATAATACTTTGTTTTTTGTCTTTAAAGATATTTAATCACACAATAACGCAAAATGCAAGCGAAATCGTTATTTTTTTAACGAAATTCTTGTACTTTTTAACATACATCTTCTCTTCTATATTACAAAAAAATTTGTATAAATACAAGCCTTCCGCAAAAAGTAGTTTATTTAACAATAACGGTGTACTTTTTCGCCAGTTTCCAAGGCTTGTATGACATTTTGGCCAGCCGCAGATTGGCAAGCCCCATGTCTTCTTCCCGATTGACATAAACCGTCTCTTCCGGCAGTCGCTTGCAAAATTCGTTATTGATCGCCTGATACAGCCCGCGGATGCGGTCGTCCGCCTTTTCCACATGCACCAGAACGGTCTCCTTGCTGTTCGTGCGCGCGAATTCTCCAAGCGTGACCGCCTCGATCTTGCCGTGGATGCGGATGATACCGGTCAGAAGCCCCTTGCCAACGAACTTCAAAAGCTCGCGGATCGCTTCGGTCTCCAGCTCGAGGATCTCTTTCCATTCCTCCGGCGTCTCTCCCAGCTTGTATTCGTTCTTGCTCTCAATATAGGCCATGATCTCCGGTACCATCTCCGGGGTTGCCTCTTCATAGGTAAACTCATAATTTTTGAGGAACTGATTCAGATGGTTTTTCTTCGTGTGCAGCTTCCTGCCGCCAAGCGTCACCAGATCCTCTTTCAGGTAAATGTAATCGTCATCGTCACGGTCATGTTCGATGAACAGCGCGCCCTCCTCAGGAAAACACTCCGGCAACAGCGGTACCAGGGATTCCGGCACCAGACTCATCTCCAGCTGCTGTCCGTTCTTCGCGAAAATTTCTTTCGCCGCGAGCAGGGTCTCCCGCAGTTTAGGGATCTCGTAGCATCCGGTATTGGTCAGCGGAAAGGACATGAAATACTGTTTGTCCTCTTCCGGATCCCGCTCCGCCAGCGCGCCGATGCATAAGTAGTCACCGATGATCTGCCAGCTGATCCGGTGCGTATTACGCCAGATATAGTTCGCGATATAGGTGTAAGCGGATGACTGGTAATCATATCCATCGAAGTAGGTATTGAGCATCGCGATCTGCTCCGGCGTCAAGCTCTCAAAAGAATGTTCAAATATCATAAATATCTTTTGTTTTTTCTTCCTTTCTCTGTAAGTTCCGCGCCGCGGCAATCCTGCGGGCGGAGCCTATTTTACGATCGCCGAGATCGCCTTGAACTCCGCCGCCTTGGCACTGCCTAAAAGCTCGTACAGCACGCTTTCATAGGTTGTGATCACAACCCCCTCCTGTGCGAGACGCTGGATGGTGCGCTCCTTGTTCTGCGGATTTCTGGACTGGATGCAGTCAGTGACAAGCGCCACGCGGTAGCCCTCCCGGATCAGATCCAGCGCCGTCTGCGCGACGCAGATATGCGCTTCGATGCCTGCCAGAATGACGGTTCCTCTGGTACTGTTTTCCAGTGTCTCCGCGAATACCGGCTCATCCATGCAGCTGAACGTGGTTTTGTCGATTGGCGTAAACGCACCGATTGCCTCTGCGATCTGTGGCACGGTCGCGCCCAGTCCTTTTGTGTATTGCTGCGTGACGACCATGGGGATTCCGAGCGCGTTCATGCCCTTGATCAGCCGGATGACATAATCCTCCACAGTTTTTGCTTCATGCATCGCCGGCAAAATCTTTTCCTGAAAGTCGATGATCACGCAAATCGTGTCATCCTTTTCCAATTTCCATGTTTTGATCTGTTGTAAGAAACTCATTTTGCTTCCTCCCATTGTTTCAGTGTTTCATATCCTTCATAATCGTTCAAATCATATTTGATGGCCGAAACGGTGATGTAGCCTTCGCGCACCAGCTTGGTGTCCATCTCGTCCGTCCAGGTCTCGTCCTCGACCATGGTGCCCGCATAGCGGTAGGTCACCGTTTCGCCGTCGTCTGCTGCCTCGTAATACCATTCGTCATACTTAGCATTGCCCAATTTGGCCGCGCGCATGCCCTTGATCTCGGATTCCGCAAGATCCGGCGCGTTGATATTGATGACGGAGCCCGGCGCGATATGTGCACAGGCGTATGGCAAAAGCGAGACGGCTGCCTTGCAGACCGCTTCAAAGTGCTTCGGCTCGTGCGTCACAACCGAGACCGCGACTGCCGGCAGACCCAAAAATGCGCCCTCCGCTGCCGAAGATACGGTACCGGAATACATCGTATCGGTACCTAAGTTGGCTCCATGATTGATGCCCGTATAGACCGCATCAACCTTGACGCCGCGTTTTTCCAAAAATCCGGCTCCGAGCTTCACGCAGTCCGCCGGAGTGCCTTCTACCATATAGGCTTCTCTGGCAAAAGGGTAGTTCTCAACTCTGCGGATCAACACATCCTTGTTGATGCTGATCGCATGGCTGTACGCGCTACGCTGTCCGTTCGGCGCGATCACATATACATCATGTCCTGCCAGGCTGAGCGCTTCGGTCAGTCTGGCGATTCCTTCTGCCTGGATACCGTCATCATTTGCCACTAAAATATTCATGCCTCTATCTCCATTACCTTTCCGATTGCATCATGGATCACAAGATCCGCCTTGCCGTCATACGGCGTCGGCTGTTTATTGATCAATACTAAATTTTTACCTCTAAAATAGCGGATCAAACCGGCCGCCGGATAAACCGCCAGCGAGGTCCCGCCGATGATCAGCGTATCTGCCTGTTCGATCGCCTTGAGCGCGCCCATCATGCAGGACTCGTCGAGTGCTTCTTCATAAAGCACCACGTCCGGCTTGATGATGCCGCCGCATTTCGGGCAGATCGGGATGCTACCGCGGCAATGCGTGGGATCCAGCGTATAGTCAAGATCATAGGCCGCGCCACAGTCCATGCAGTAGTTGCGCAGAATCGATCCGTGCAGTTCGTAAACCTTGCGGCTGCCGGCCTTTTGATGCAGCCCGTCAATGTTCTGCGTTACAATCGCCTTAAGCTTGCCCTCGCGCTCGAGATGCGCCAGCGCCAGATGGGCTTTGTTTGGCTGTGCGTCCCGATGGATCAGATTGTGCTTATAATAGTCGAAAAAAACTTCCGTATGCTGCATGAAGAAAGTATGCGAAAGGATCTCCTCCGG
>DJPG01000009.1:9929-10284 GCA_002439735.1 Firmicutes bacterium UBA6418
GCGTAGCCGTAGACCTGCTTCGCGTGATACAGCCCCTGCTCGGATCGAAAATCCGGAATATTGCTTTCGGTCGAAACCCCTGCGCCGCCAAAAAAAACAATATTCTCACTATTGTCTATAATCTCTTTGAGTTGTTTGTCCATGCAAATTCCTCCTGTCTTTTGTATTTTTCTGTATTTCTGTATGCGAACTACAAAGCCGCGCAAGATTCACATCTCTTTTGCTTGCTAACAGTATACCATTTATGCTAAAATTTTGGTAGTTTGAATTGAAAAGTTCTTGAAAAAGTTCAGAAAAAGGAGTATATGGGGTTTATGAAAAACAAGCAATCAAGAAAAACCGCTCTGGTGCTGGG
>DJPG01000009.1:10318-11120 GCA_002439735.1 Firmicutes bacterium UBA6418
GGCGGCGGTTCCCGCGGCGCTTATGAGGCTGGAGTCTGGCAGGTTCTTACAGAACTAGGGATCAAGATCGACATCGTGACCGGCACTTCGGTTGGCGCCATCAATGCCGCGATGGTTGTACAGGGCGACGTGGATCTGACGGCACAGCTTTGGCGCGAAATGGAAACACACATGGTGTTCGACGTACCGGAGGGCAGCCAGCCCATTGAGTACGCGCGCGAGATTGTCTTCCACCACGGAGCCGGAACTTCCCGCCNNNNCCGCCTCAAAGAGCTTCTCGATACCTATATCGATGAAAAAAAGGTGCGCGACGCCGCGATGGAATACGGTATTCCGGTTGTTTCTCTGCCGGGCTTTGTCGCGCATTATCTTTTTAAGGAGGACATTCCTGCCGGCCGCCTGACCGACTATATCGTAGCCAGTGCTTCGGCGTTTCCGGCCATCCACAGCTATCCGATCGATGGCGTCGAATACATTGACGGCGGCTACGCCGATGAGATCCCGGTCAATATGGCGATGCAGAAAGGCGCGACGCACGTCATCGCGGTCAATCTCAAGGGCATGGGTCTCGTCAAGTACGACAGCATCAAAAAAGCGCCGAATCTGGTCTACATTGAACCGAAATGGGATCTCGGCAACATTCTTATCTTCGACCGCGCCAACGCAAAGCGGATCATGCGCCTGGGGTATCTGGACACCTTGAAAGCATTCGACTTGATCGATGGCAATTACTTTGCCTTCGCCAGGGGCACCTTCGACAAGGTCACGCTCAAGATGGCCGATGCCTGCGCCCGCATTTTCG
>DJPG01000009.1:11185-11322 GCA_002439735.1 Firmicutes bacterium UBA6418
GTCCTGGCTTCGCAGGCAGAAGCAAAGGAGGCGCTCGACCGTTACGGCAAGCTCTCGGGTCTTTCCGGACTGCCGAACCTCAAGGAGATACAGGCGGACATCAAGGCCATTGCGAATCAGCAAATTCCGGTCTTTTT
>DJPG01000009.1:11328-15191 GCA_002439735.1 Firmicutes bacterium UBA6418
ATCGCATATAATCTGAAGGAAAAAGGCGCAAACAGTATCTTCATCAGCCGTGCTGCCCTGCACCTGATGCCGGATCTGATCCACGCCGCCAGATTTTTGGTGAAATATGAGCTGGTGTAGNNCACCGGCTCAGCCGGTGGTTTTGTTTCGCTAAAGCTACAACCGAAAGCGTGTCGAATTGCAATCGGTACGCTTTCTTTTTGTCCTATCTTATCTTTTTCGGACTATTCCGTTTCCCAGCATCGGATCAGTTCTTCCACCAGCCGGTCGATCTCCGCAAGCGGCAGCTGGCTGTAATAAAAGATCAAAGCGCTGGTCTCCTGGTCGGTGATCTCAGACAGCGGTACCATCTGAAGTCCGATGGATCTTGCTTCGGCGCAAAGTCTGTCGGCTTTCTTTTTGGAGCGGACTTTGACGGTCAGGTTGATGCCGGAATGGGTGTCGATCGGGGTGACAATAGCGTTGCCGTATTCTGCGAACGCCTGCAGGACTGCGGTTCGCTTCTGCGCATACAAGCTGCGGAGTTTGCGAATCCCGGTATAGTAATACCCATCTTCCATAAAAAAGGCCAGGGTCAGCTGCTCTGCTTTGGAGCAAGTCTGGGTATATTCCTGTTTGATCGCGCGAAAGATTTCCGCCATATCCTCCGGCAGTACCATATAAGAAATTTTGATCGCCGGGAACAGGGTGGAAGAAAATGTGCCGAGGTAAACGACACAGCCGCGGCTGTCCAGTCCCTGCAGCGCCGGTACCGGCTTTCCGAAATAGCGCAGTTCGCTGTCGTAGTCATCTTCGATGATGATGCTGCGGTTTGCCGCGGCCCAGTCGAGCAGCTCGTACCTCCTGCCAATCGGCATGACGGCTCCGGTCGGGAACTGGTTGGACGGGCTGACGTAAACCGCAGACGGGATATTCGCCGGAAGTTTTGCGATCTCAATACCGTCTTTGGCAACCGGAATGTGTGAAATGGTAAAACCGCCGTCTCGAAACATGCTCTGCACCGGCAGATACCCCGGTGCTTCCAGCGCCGCCAGTCGGATATCCATCTTGCGCAGAATTCGGCAGAGATGGCTGGTGATCTGCTGCGTGCCGGCTCCGATCACAATACGGTCGGGACTTGTCGTCACACCGCGGGAGTGATACAGATATTTTGAAATCTCAAAGCGCAGCGCTGCTTCGCCCTGCGGATCGCTCTCATAGAGCAGCAGATCGGAATATTCATTGAAGACTTTTGCCGCGCATTTTTTCCATTTCACAAAGTCAAAGCAGTCCGGATCTGTCCGGTACGGGGCTGCTTCAAATGTAAAATTGCGGAGCTCATCTGCCTGCGCTGCCGATTTTCCTCTTTGGACGGCCGCTCCTGACACGCCCGACGTGATCGGCGCGATCTGCGCGACAAAGTATCCGGCTTTCGGTTTGCTGACAATATAGCCTTCTACCAGAAGCTGATTGTAAGCAAGTTCCGCCGTGGTGAGACTGATCTCAAGCTCCGCCGCCAGGCTGCGCAGTGAAGGCAGTTTTTCGCCGGTGGTCATCTCGCCATGCAAGATCCTCTCTTTGATCGTATCATATAGCTGTAGGTATAAAAAACGTTCTGATGTGTTATCTTGATTCAAATATATCGGTTTCATTCGGTCGTTTCCCTCAATCTGTACTTATAAAAATATTTATAATTGAATATTTTCATCATAACACATATGGGGTATAATAGCAATATAAAACAGATTGCGATTTCACACGATAAGGAAGTAGCAAAGTCCAAAGAGGTGACAAGAATGAAAGTTACAGATAAGACCAACACCATCGTCATGACCGCTATGATGATGTGCCTGATTTTAATTACGACCTATACCTTTAAAATTCCGACTCCGTTCCAAGGCTATGTACATCTGGGCGACGCTATGATCTTTCTGGCTGTCCTGGTTGTAGGCAAAAAGAACGGCGCTATTGCAGCTGCGTTCGGTTCCGCGCTCGCGGATCTGTTGGGCGGCTATGTGGCATTCGCGCCATGGACCTTTGTGATTAAAGGCTTGATGGCGCTCGTTATGGGTCTGTTCATCGATTATATGGTAAAACGCAGCAAAAAAACAGTGAAGATTGCAGGTGTCCCTTTGATTGAGATCATCGGCATGATCATCGCCGGTATCGTCATGGTTCTCGGCTACGGCGTCGCGGATGCGGTTCTGGCCGGCAACATTATGACCGGTATTCTGAGTATGCCTGCCAACTGCGGTCAGTTCGCCGCAGGCGTCATCATCGCGAGCATTTTGGCCGCGGCCTTATACAAGACCCCTGCCAAACGGTATTTTACTTACCGGCTTGATGAAGTAAAATAAGACATTTTCCCTACATTCCATCTTTCAAAGCCCCGGTTATCCGCAAGCGGACAACCGGGGCTTTTTTACGCTTCCCGCGTAGATCGTGCAGCGCAGTCGCGGACGCCTTCTTTTTGTGTCTTTTCTGTGTGCGGCTCCCGTTTGCACTGCTCCGCACCGCTTTTGTACTAATTTCTACCATTTTTCAACTATTTCCGTTGTTTTAGAGAAAAATAGTCTAATCCGTGGCGCTCTTTTTCTTGTTTTTTTCGCAAATCGGCTCGTTCACGCCTCTCAAAGCCGTTCTCACCGAAGAAAATTTGCTTTTACCGCTGCTTTCTTATGTCGAATTTCGTCTGAAAATGTCGCAATTTGATGGTTTTTCTTCACTTTCCTGAATTCATTTACAAATATTTCAAATTCGAAGATCTCGGGTCTCGACTATTTTCTAAGAGAAATAAAAAATAGTCTACTTTTTTGGATTTTACAAGCATTCGTTCCTTTGCTGTCTTTTTTTCAGGTATGTAAAATCAGTTGGCAAGTTCAAATATCTGCGCGGCATAGGCGCGAACGGCAGATGCATCCAGTCCACCCTGTGGGCTGTCCATTGTAATGATCAGATTAACCGGCGGATAAATACCGTTTCGGTAATACAGCAGCATCTTGTCTAAATCCCGCGCTGCATAGACCTCATCACCGTACATGCCCTTATGCTCCCAATAATAGATCCGCCCATTGTTTAATACGATCGTAAAATCCGGGTAAACTTCATGTGGCTGACCATCCTCGTCCTGCAGAAGCAACCGTTTTTCATAGTAAAATTTCACGCCAAACTCATAAAGAATTTCTGCGATCATCAGCTCACTTTTCGAACGCACCAAAAGTCCGAATGAAGTTCTGTGGATCAAGTTTTTTCGTAAATACGGATTTTCCGATGGCAGAATTACATTGTGCGTGGTTCTCCGTTTTGACTGTTCCGAATTTACTTCGGCATTTTGATATGCTTTGGGAAGCAGGCTATTGATGCTGTCATAATCGGTTTCCACAATACCGTCCAGTGCGATTTGCAGCAGACGTATGTTGTTTTTCAACACTTCCTCCAGTTTTTCATAAAAATAGATCTTTTGGATCTGTTTCACCTTTGTCAGTTCTTTTTTTCGGACATAGTGATATTGCCGGTCTTGCTCCTCTTTTATATAATACTGCGGCCCGCTCACACTGTTTCGCAGCAGCAAGCGTGTCTTTGTTTTGGTATAGCGGAGTTTTCTCATTTCTCTTAACTGTTTCTCGTAATATTTGAGACTTTGCTGCAGCGCATTCCAACGAACCATTTTTCTTTCCTCCAAATTTTCGCACACTTCTGTAATTGCATTTACTTACAATATTATAATTGTTTTACAATGCGCGAATTGTCTCGATTATCCTCTTTTTTTGATGTTTTTCGACTTTTTTCGTGTGCCGCACCAGACATCGCAGTCTCCGACCAGATGTTGCAGGTGCCTCCGCGCCGTACCTTCGCTTGACATTGCGATCAGAAGATGGGATAAT
>DJPG01000009.1:15299-18238 GCA_002439735.1 Firmicutes bacterium UBA6418
TCCTGCTGGTGATCACGATGCTTCCGGCTCAGGCTTCCGCGGTTGTCAAGAATGTCGGCACGCCGGTTGAAACTGATACGCTTGTTTCGAGCGAAAACTTAGAGCATAATTTTGTAAAGGTCACGGCGAATGGCGATACGCTGAATATTGAGGTGGAAACCCCGATCCAAGCTGACCAGTTCAGCATTTCGGTGCGCAGTGTAAAGCCGGCGTCTAAAACCAATGACTGGTGCTGTTATGTCACGCCGACGGACATGGGCGGTTACTACCGCTTTGAGGCCTCACTCGGTTTGTACGCAAAGCAGAACGGAAAGGGAAAATTGGCGGATGGCACCTATGTTCTGTGCATTACGATGCCGCCGAAAACCTCCGGAAACCGCTCGGATATGTTTTATAAGAACTGCAATTTCAAGCTGGAAAACGGCAAGTTTACGATCTTAAAATATAATAAGATCGTGAAAGAAAACGCGCGTCTGGAAAAGAACGCGTCCTCCATCAAACCGAAGAACTGCAAAAAGACCAACCTCTCAGACTATAAGAATCTTTTCTTCAAGGATCCGGTCACAAAAAAAGTCGCTTCCGTAACCTCCAAGAAAGTGAAGTACTTCAAGCGTGTCTCCGATGCGGTTACCAAAGGAGCTTCTTCTGATTACGAAAAACTTCGCATGATCTACGAATATATCGGTGAAAACTTCTATTATGATGATATCGCCTTCAAAACCGGTACCAGGCAGTATGTCGATCCATACCGCAATCTCTATAATCTGCGCAATCAGAAAAAGAGCGCCAACAGCCGGGACGGCAAGGTCGCAACCACCTGTGTCGGCTACAGTGCCGCTGTCGTTGCCTTGTCCAGAGCACAGGGAATCCCGGCCAGAGTTGTAAACGGCCATCATGTGGCCATGGGAACGGATCGTTATTACAACTGGTCGAATGAAAAAGATATCACCAAGATCGATCACTGGTGGGCAGAGTGCTATGTTGACGGCCGCTGGATCACAGTTGACGCCACGACAGCAAACAGCAACAAGTGGAACCGCAGTACCGGCAAGTGGAGCTACACCGGTCTCACCAACTATATTTACTTTGATCCGACGCCGGAGCAGCTGGCAACTTCGCATGTTGTGCTTACAATAAAGGGGACAAAGTGATCGGCCGCAAGGTCAGTCACGAGAGGCATAAAGCTGCATACATACCGCATAAAGAAAAGACGAGCATCGCAAGGATCTGCATGAAGCCGACCGCAACTGCCCGTCTTTTTTGATGTCATGGTTTTCCCAATTACTTACCCTGCCGGTTCAATCCTCTACTGTACAAATCCAATCGTATCAGAGCTCTGATAAACCTTTCCGTCCGTATCGACCAGGATTGCCTCGATGCCGTCCATGGTTTCTACCAGCTGCAGTGCTTTTTCGACGCCGAGCGCCAGGCAGGTCGTCGAAAGCCCGTCGCAGTCCACCGAACGACCTTTGTCGGCGATGATCGTCGCGGACAATACATCGGTATCCGTCGGGTAGCCGGTTTGGCTGTTAAGAATATGGTGATATTTTTTGCCGGCCGCCATGAAATAGCGTTCATACGTGCCGGAGGTCACAACGGTTTTGTTCGTCGCCGGAAGCGTTCCCAAAAGCGCACCGCTCGCCGACTGCGGGTCTTTGATCCCGATCACAAACTCCGTCTCACCGGCATCCGCATCGGTCAGACTGCGTGCCTTACCGCCGATCGCCACAATGTTGCCGCCCAGATCCACAACGGCGCTTGTCACGCCGCGTTCTTCCAAATATTCCGTCACGCGGTCGGCGATATAGCCTTTCGCGATGCCACCCAGATCGAGTTCCATCTCCGGATCCGCAAGCTGCATGGTATTCCCATCCACCTTGATCTTCGTATAGTCCACATGTCGCATAGCTTCCGCGAGCGCGTCGGCATCCGGAACCTTTCCGCTGTCCGCGCTCTCATCTGCTTCCGCTGCCTCGTGAAAATCCCAAAGGTCGGTTGCTTTGCCGATCGTAATGTCAAAGGCTCCGTCTGACAGGTTGCCGTATTCAATGCCCTTACGGATGACCTCAGCGGCCGTATCGCTGACGCGCACCGGCTGTCCTCCCGCCTGATTGATCCTGGCGATATCGGAGGTTTCGATCGTCTTGCTGAGGATTTTTTCATAAGAATCACACAGCTTGAACGCATCCGTGATCAGCTGATAAAGCTCGCGCTGCCGGTTTTCCTCATCCATAGCTGCAAGTCTGCCATCCGCGTCGTCGATGCCGAAGATCGTGATCGTGCAGATCGTGTCCAAATAAAAACCGGTCTTGCTGATTCCCGGGTTGTCGTTCGTTTTTTCGTTGGCGGCGCAGGCCGTTTGTGCTATAATAAGAGTAATCGCAAGCAAGATGCTCAGCAGGCGCCGTGTGATCCGGCCTGCGGATTGCTCTCCGCGCGCCTGGCAGATTGTTTCGCTGTTCATAAGCAGAATCCTTTCTCAAATCAACGGAGTTTTTATGATAAAAAAAGCGGATATTCTTTTATTTTTGTGCCTTCTGGTATTCGGCATCGTCGTTTCCTGGTTTTCGCTCTCGGGCAGTATTGCCGGGGATAAGGTGCGCGTCACGGTAGATGGCGAGCTTTATGGGATCTATGCCCTCGATCAGGATCAGCGGATCGAGATCGCTCAGAACGGCCACACCAATTATATTACCATAAAAGACGGTACCGCCGCAATGACTTCTTCTTCCTGCAGGAATCAGGTCTGCGTCGAGACCGGCGCGATCTCGCGCACAAAGGACAAGATTGTCTGCCTGCCGAACAAGGTTGTGGTTGAGATCATTGCCGGAAACGGTCAAGGAGGTGATGTGGATGTCATCTCCGGATAAAAAGCCCTCACACGCCGGAAGCGCCGGCACTTTCGCAGGTTGCGGCCGCCGCACCGCTCGTACCCGCAG
>DJPG01000009.1:18338-28746 GCA_002439735.1 Firmicutes bacterium UBA6418
GGCGTTAAACTGGGTCTGGCCAATCTGGTAGTTTTAATCGCCATTTATCGTTTGGGATTTCGCTATGCGTTCACGATCAACTGTGTGCGCATCATCATCGCAGGGCTTTTGTTCAGCGGCGTATTCGGCATGCTCTATTCCTTTGCGGGCGGCATCCTCAGCATTGTTGTCATGTACCTGCTGTACCGCACGAAGCTGTTCAGCATGGTCGGCATCAGCATGGCCGGCGGCGTCATGCACAACCTGGGGCAGCTTTTCACGGCTTGCCTGCTCCTATCCAATTTCGGATTGATGAGTTATTTTGCGGCTCTGTTCTTTACCGGCTTGATCAGCGGGATCTTGATCGGCATGCTGGCGTACATCATCGAGAAACGTCTGCCGCAGGACTTCCGTTAGCACGGTAATGCCCCCGCTAAGATCGGAACAAAAAATAAGGAGATATGACCATGGAGATCAAACGTATCTGTAACATCTATTTCAGTCCCACCGGCACCACGCAGAAGGTCGTCAACGCCATCGGAGACTGCCTAGCTGACAGTTTTGAAACGGACCGGTTGGTCTA
This sequence comes from Firmicutes bacterium UBA6418, assembly GCA_002439735.1. Classification (GTDB taxonomy): domain Bacteria; phylum Bacillota; class Clostridia; order Peptostreptococcales; family Anaerovoracaceae; genus CAG-238. The sequence goes on from DJPG01000009.1 coordinate 18,901, forward strand.
TGACTTCACGCTGCCGGAAGCTCGCCGAGGTTTTCCGCATTTAGAAGAAACGGATCTGGTCGTCTTCGGTTGTCCGACCTATGCCGGCAGACTGCCGAACCTGCTGCTCAAATATTTGGATACCATCGTGGGAAACGGTGCACTGGCAATCCCGGTCGTGACCTTCGGCAACCGCGCGTTTGACAATTCCTTGATCGAGCTGCAGGATCTGCTCGAAACACACGGTTTTCATGCGATCGCGGCCGCGGCGTTCTCCTGTGAGCATTCTTTTTCGGATACGCTCGGCGCCGGACGACCAGACGACGCGGATCTGGAAGATGCCGAAAACTTTGCCTTTGCGGTTTCCGGCAAGCTGATCAAGGCTGCCGCTTTCGGTCAACCGATCGCTTCCGTCAAAGTTGACGGCGATCTGCAAGCCGGTTATTACCAGCCGCGTGACCGCCATGGCGTTTTTATCGACATCCGCAAGGTCAAGCCGCTGACCTCCGCAGCCTGTGATCACTGCGGCCTGTGTGCCGCGGTCTGTCCGATGGGGGCGATCGATCCGCAGGATGTTTCGCAGGTTCCCGGCATCTGCATCAAATGCGGCGCCTGCATCAAAAAATGCCCGCAGAGCGCCAAATATTATGACGATGCGGGCTACCTCTACCATAAAGAAGAACTGGAAGCGATGTACGGCGCAAGACGTGCCGCGAACAGTTTCTATCTCTGAGGATCTGATCTGGGACAGCTTTGGAGGCAAGCGCAGTCGTCCCGGCATATTTATGAATTGAATAGAACGCTTAAAAGACAATGTGAATCCCGTTTGGTTCCATGATCTTTCGGGCCAGTTCCTCACCGGTCATTGATATTTTTTCATTCACTCTCAAATCATAAGGCGTGGTCCCCATGACTGCAACATGGCCGGAAACGCCTTGTGAGAGCATCGCGGTCAGTTCGTTTTCCGATATGTCACTATGCTCCCGGTACATGTACTGCACGAGTTTTGGTGTACTGAACAACATCACCTTTGCGCCTCTGTACTGCACGTTGGTTCGTTTCAATGCAGAATCAATTTTAGCAGCAGCCCCTTTGTCATCGGTTACAACGCATAATTTCCCATCCGCCAGCCCCGGTAAGCGGGATAAGATATGGACGCATACTGCGATCAGTTCCTCTCCCAGATTATCAGCATGCACTTTATTTCCTCTGACTGCCGTAAAAAATCTGCGATATACATCGGACTTCTTCGTCTGCTTTCCTCCGATGACTTCCGCCGTAAGTTTTTTGTCTGCTTTCAATGTGTCTTCTATCGTACTAATCGGTACGTTGACGTTTCTGACTGCCCATTTCAAATATTCATTTACGCGTTCCTTGGCCGCAAAACATTCCGCCAGAATGTCGTATGTATCTTCTTCAGGAAAAACAACGACAGAGATATCGGATTCGCTCATTTCACGTATAAAGTGCACGCAGGCTTCTGCTAAGCGATGTCGTTCCCCTGATAATTCCATTAAAATGCATCTCGTGATAAAGATCACGGTTTCATGGGTCTTGTAGTAACGGATTAAAAGCTTTCTTTCATTCGTTGCAAAACCTGCATGTCTCTGCAGGGAACACGCATCATAAAACGCAATCTGTCCGGCAGAATAAAAAATATCTTTGATTCTATCCGTCTTTATCTCCGCGAAAGATACAATTTCACCAAAATTGTCCGGAGTTTCGGTATAGGTCGTCGGCATAACTTACGCTCCCTTGATCTTTGTATATAACTCACGCATATTATGCAGAACTCTATCTAATGCCCGCGCGTTTATATATTCATCTTTTACATATTCGCTTCCCAATTGTGCAACCATCCGCTCCAGATGTGTATAGTCATCCTTATCGGAGGCATCCAAAATGCTTTCATCCAGCCATAGATCAGTCAATCGCTGTTTCATTTGTGCACGGTTCATTGTGATCATCTGCTCACAAAACGCGTTTTCGGAGATCAGTCCCAGTTCAAGGCTGCGAACCAAAACAGCCATATACGGCGCCTGATAGTATGCCATTAATTGCACTAGGATATCGATTTCATTTCCGCCCGCTTCCTCTTTAAATTTCAGATACATTCTCCGAAAACTGTTTTCCGGCATTAAAAGCATTCCTGCGAAGAGATTTGCCGCGTATTCTTCTTCGTGTTCATAACCATGCGCATCCGAAAATTCGACCTTGACTGCAAGTTCATACTCACCGAAGAAAACGTGGTAGATCTCATGCGCGACCGCAAAGTTCACATTGACTCTGGGCAAGGATGTATTGATGACAACATACCCTAAGCCGTCTCCCTTGTAACATAAGGCACCGATTTCATCATCGGCAAAAGGAAGCTCTAAGACCAAAAAACCCTTTCTGCGCAGAGAAGCTCTGGCAATTTGCAAAATACTCAGGATATTCGTATCATATTCCACGTCAGCGAGTACACAGAATCTTTTTACCATTGTATTCATTTCTTCGCAGTGTTCCTCACTGTATGCAATGATTTTGCGCAAGCGTTCTATCTTCATGCCTTACCCCCTTGCTATGTTTTTAAATCGGATCTTGGCGCTCATGACTTCATCGATGTTCGCCATCAGCTCCATAAGTTCCTTGGCAATGAGTTCTTGTTTCTGAGAAGGTTCTCCGGCATAAAAGGCGATTTTATGCATTGACGTGCTTCCGATCTGCGGCACGCTGATAGAACCTGTCAAAAAGAAATCTATATTTTTCCCCAATCCGTGTGCAATTTTCTCCATGTCAGTTCCGCTTTCTTCCTGTACACCGGTCAGAATACGTGACAGCTTGTTCTTGTCTATACCGCTCATCATGCTCAGATAGGTCTGTTTGATTTTCATTTGCGATAAGTATTCGTTCACGTTTTTGATAAACTTTGTCATGATACGCACCCTTTTCTAATCATCATTATTAATCTCAAATTATAAGATTTTATTTCTTATATGTACTATTATACCCTTATCTTCGCCATTTGCAACTATTTTATCTCAAAATAAAAGATTTTTCATAATAACGCAGAATCACACAAAAAGCCCCGGCGGGCTATCCCCAAGGCTGCATCTTGCGGTCTGGGGCGCGTCCCGCCGGGGCTGTCTATTTTGTTTTTAGAAAGGTTCGACCTTATGCCTCAGCCTGCGCTGCTGCAGGAGCCTCTTCCTTTACTGCCGGTTTTCTTTTTGCTCTCATGTTGTTGATCGCATGGGTCGGGCATTCTTTTGCGCACATACCGCAGTTCTTGCACTTATCCGGGTCGATGTACGCATGGTTGTTCTCAATGGTGATTGCCTCGAATTTGCATACCTTCGCGCACTTGCCGCAAGCGATGCATCCGTTTGTGCATGCCTTGCGGGTCACTGCTCCCTTGTCTTCAGAGTGGCACTGAACAACAACTTTGTTCTTTGCCGGAGCGATGCGGATGACATGTTTCGGACATGCTGCTGCGCAGGCACCGCATCCGGTGCAAAGCTCTCTTGCTACGACCGCAACGCCGTCACAGATCTTGATCGCGTCAAAATTGCAGGCTCTGGTGCAGTCTCCCAGACCCAGGCAGCCGTATTTGCACTGGTTCATACCACCAAACAAATTGGACGCCGCGCTGCAGGTCTGAATGCCTTCGTATTCCATCAGAGCCTTTGCCGCCTGCTTATTGCCGTTGCACATCACCGTCGCAACCTGTGGTTCCGCAGAACCCGCTTCAATGCCCAGGATCGCAGCCAGAGCCGCCGCGCAGTCTGCGCCGCCGACCGGACACTTGTTCGGGCCAACGCCTTCCGGATCTGCTGCCAACGCGGCCGCATAGTCATCACATCCCGCGAATCCGCAGCCACCGCAGTTTGCGCCCGGAAGCGCTGCTCTTAATTTTACAACGGTTTCGTCTACCGGTACGAAGAATACCTTCGCCGCGATCGTCAGGATGACAGCAAAGACGAAACCAAGTGCTACAACCAATAAGACCGGTGTTAAAATTGGATTCATTTTCTTCGCCTCCTTCTTATACTAAGCCGCCGAATCCCATAAATGCAAGGGACAGGATAGCCGCAGTTGTCATGGTGATCGGAACGCCCTGGAACGGTGCAGGAACCGCCGTATTGCCTTCCAGCTTGGATCTCATTCCGGAGAAGATAACCATTGCCAGCAGGAAACCGACGCCGGCGCCGAACGAGTTGATCAGAGCTAAACCATAGCCATAGCCCGCATCGATATTGTTGATGCATACCCCCAGTACCGCGCAGTTTGTGGTGATCAGCGGAAGGTATACACCCAGCGCCTTGTGCAGGGATGGGATGAATTTTTTGAGTACCATTTCCACGAATTGTACCAACGCGGCAATCACGAGAATGAATACGATGGTTTGTAAATATGCGATGTTAAACTGATTCAAGATCAGCATGATCGGCCATGTTGCCGCTGTTGCAAGCACCATAACGAAGGTAACCGCAACACCCATACCGATGGCAGAGTCTAACTTCTTCGATACACCCAGGAATGGACAAATTCCGAGGAATTGAGCAAGAACATAGTTGTTCACTAAAATCATGCCGATTAAAACGCTAAGCCACTGTGCCATTATGCTTCAACTCCTTTCTTTTCGATCTTCACGCCGTCAAGCTCAGAGATGCACTTTTCCTGTTGGCACATGCTCGCGAGCGCACAGCCCTGGCATCCGAAGTCTCTTGGCTTTTTGCCCTTAGACGCAAGAATCTTATTCACCACTGCGATCGCGCAGGCATAGACGAAGAAGCCGCCGGGAGCCAGTGCGATGATCAGCATCGGATGCTCGGAAATGAACGGGATGGAAATGGTAAGCTTCTGAACCAGTTCGTCACTGCCCAGGAAGAATCCGGAACCGATGGTTCCGTTGCCGATGAGTTCTCTGACTGCACCGATGCAGGTCAGGGAAAGCGTGAAGCCAAGACCCATGCCGACACCGTCTAATGCGGAATCCAGCACGCCGTTCTTGTTTGCGAACATTTCGGCTCTGCCCAGAATGATACAGTTTACAACGATCAGAGGCAGGAAGACGCCGAGGGAATTGTACAGCGGTTCTGCAAAGGCCTGCACGATGAACTGTACCAAGGTTACGAATCCTGCGATAACGACAATGTAGCACGGGATTCTGACTTTATCCGGAATGATCTTTGCCAGCAACGAAATTACAACGTTGGAACAGATCAGTACCGCGGTTGCCGCGATACCCATACCCATACCATTGAAGGCTGAGGATGTTGTCGCGAGTGTCGGACAAGTACCGAGCAATAAGACAAGGTTCGGGTTTTCTTTGATAATGCCCTTCGTGAGGACGGCTAATCTATTTACTTTTTCTTTCATTAGTTAGCACCTCCTACTGCTTCGAATTGTTTCAGCGCCGCACAGACTCCCTGGTAAACACCGTTGGAGGAAATGGTAGCGCCACTGACGTAGGTAACTGTGGAATCGCCTTTGATATTGTCGGCATTCGCAAGTTCGGTCAGTCCCTTGTACTGTTCCAGATACGCGGAATCATGCGCCTTGGTACCAAGTCCCTTGGTATCATTGTGTGCAGTCACTTTGACGCCTGTGATCGCGCCTTCGCTGTCGATACCGACCATTTCGGTCAGAAGACCGCCGAAGGAAGCAGTTTTAACGGTTACGACCATGCCGACGCCGTCAGCGATGTAGCAGTCCTCGACATAGACTTTGTCCGGATTGGTTACGACAAGCTCGCCGTCATATTTCGTGAAAGAAGTCGCTGCCGGAAGCAGTTCCGCTCTGGCCGCGTCAGCCGCCTTCGCGGAGTTATCCGCGATGATCGGTGCGGTGATGGAGTTTACATATGCCAGCGCAAATGTGATGACCAGACAGATCGCTACCAGAACAACAGTCGGCTGTATGTATTCTTTAAAAGTATTACTTTTCATTTTTCTTCGCACCTCCATACATTCTCTTCTGGAAGAAGTTGTCGATGAGCGGTGTCAGGCAGTTCATGATCAGGATCGAGAAGGAAACGCCTTCTGGGTACTGACCCCACAGCCGGATGATCATGGTAATCAAGCCGCAGCCGATACCAAAGACAACTTTACCCCATGGTAATAACGGAGTTGTGACATAGTCGGTCGCCATGAAGAACGCGCCGAGCATGACGCCGCCTGCCAGTACGTGGAAGACTGCCATGTGCAGAGCGTCTCCGCCGGTCGCGCCGTAGTAGATCGCCGCGAATACGAAGACCGTACCGATGAAGCATACCGGGATGATCGGGCTGATGATCTTTTTCCAGATCAGGAACAGTCCGCCAATCAAGAGTGCAACGGCACTGACTTCGCCCATGGAACCGCCGATGTAGCCGAGGAACATTTCCATGTTGGACGGAAGATCTACCAGATTGCCCTCAGCCAGTACGCCAAGCGGTGTTGCACCTGTCACGGCATCTGCGGTCTGACTCATTCTTGGCATCGGCCATGTCGTCATTTCGGTCGCGAAGGAAATGAACAGCACGATTCTGGCTGTAATCGCCGGGTTCGCGATGTTTTTGCCGATGCCGCCGAATAACTGTTTGATGACGATAATGGCAACAAAGCAGCCGACGATGGCGATCCAGTAAGGAAGGCCGGACGGTACGTTGAACGCGATCAGTACGCCTGTCAGAACCGCACTCAGGTCGCCGATGGTCTGTTTTTTGTGCATCAGCTGATTCCATGCCCATTCAAAGAATACGCTGGCAACCGCGCATACCAGGGTCAGTGCGATGACTCTTGCTCCAAAAACATAGATGCTTGCCAGAAAAGACGGTGCCAGTCCGATGAGCACCATCATCATGATTCTGGTGGTGTCCATATTGGTCACGATGTGCGGAGCGGGAGTTACTAATAAGTTATCGTGAATTTTCTTATCCATTATTTAATTCCAGCCTCCTTTACTACCGCTTTGCCGAGCTTGTTCATGAAGCTGAGCGGTCTTCTTGCCGGGCAGATATACGAGCAGCTGCCGCATTCCATGCACTGCATGACCTTGAGATCCGCGAGCGCCTGCGCGTCTTTTGCCTCGTATGCCTTTGCGAGTGCGGTCGGAATCAATCCGAACGGACAGGCCTGATGGCATCTGCCGCAGTTGATGCAGCTTGTTTCTTCTTTTATCAGGGACTGTGCCGCTGAGAATGCCAAAATCGCGTTATTGTTCTTGACGATCGGCATCGCGTCCGAGAAAATGGCTCTTCCCATCATCGGTCCGCCCATCAGGATCTTTTTCGGTTCCTCTTTGTAACCGCCGCAGAAATCGATCACATCGTAAATCGGTGTACCGATCGGCGCCATGACGTTTTTCGGGGTCGTGACCGCATCACCGTCCACCGTCATCCTCTTTTGGATCAACGGCATGCCGGTTCTGAAATATTGTCCGACAAACGCGATGGTCGTAACGTTGGAAAGAATGACACCATGCTGCGCTGGAATTTCTCCGGCGTTCATGGTCTTGCCTGTGATTTCATAAAGAAGCACTCTTTCCGCGCCCTTCGGGTATCTTGCCTGCAGCTTGAATGTCTTCAGGTTGGTAATGCCCTTGGCAGCCAGAAGCTTGTCAAGATGCGCAATCGCATCCGGCTTGTTTTCTTCAATTCCGATGTAGCCTTCATCCAGTCCGATGAACTTCATCAAAAGCTGACAGCCGGCGATCAGATCCTCTGCGTCTTCGAGCATCAATCTGTGGTCGGAAGTGATAAACGGTTCGCATTCAGCTGCATTGACGATCAAAGTATGTACTTCGTCGATGTTCTTCGGGTTGAATTTGATGTGTGTCGGGAATGATGCGCCGCCCAGACCTACGAGGCCGCTTTCTCTGATAGCTTTGATGAATTCCGGCAGGTCATTCGCTTCTGGAACCTTGATTCCCTCATAAACTTCTTGTTTCTTGTCTGTTTCGATGACTACCAGTGTGTCGGTGCCGCCCATTGCGGAACGCTGTTCTTCCAGACCTTTTACAGTCCCGGAAACGCTTGCGTGGATAGGTGCGCTGACAAAAGCATCAGTATCGCCAATAAGCTGTCCTACTTTTACATAGTCGCCTTTTTGAACTAACGGCTTGCAAGGTGCTCCTATATGCTGAGACATCGAAATTTTTACAACATCCGGAATCGGCATTACTTCTGTCGCACAACCGGCAGTGTGCTTGTAATGGCTCACATGAATGCTGTGTAAATGTTTTTGACTCATGTCTGTGAGACCTTCCTTTCTAAAAAATATACAAAATCATACGTTGTATATTATACTACAAAAAAAATCAAAAAGCACTAAAAACTTTCGATTCTTAGCACCCGGGGACGCAAAAAACAACGAAAAATATCAAAAATCAGGGATCGCTCCCTGATTTTTGGCATCACTGACCATAATTTAGTCGTTTTTTCCTGTCCGCTGTAGTTCATTTTTTTGTCTTATAAGCCCAAGGCAGCATCCAATTATGACGAACACATACAAGAGAATGTACATCCGAAATTCGGTACGCATTTCTGCATGCGTAAACATACTATGGTATACAAGTCCTGCCGTCGGCACCCAGGACAGCAACAGGATTTCCAGAAGTTTCGCATCCCCTTCTTTCAGCGGTCGCGCCTTCGTCTTAATAAAAGAAATAACCACTCCCGCGATAATCGAAAGCACGATCAATCCTGCAGCGATAAAAAGAAAGATTCTTTGCTGTGCTTGCCCCTGCAAGACTATTCGCCAATGCCGAAACAATGCATGGATCGGTATGATTTGGAGGCAAGTCACACATAAAATCAATTGCATACTTTTTTTCATCTTTGCGAATCCCACTTTTTTCATAAACGGAAGTCCCCCTTTTACGTTTCGCCGACGAAAACATACCCGTCCGCGGTAATACCGATGACTTTTTCGTCCGCGTCGCGCCGTGCCTTGACATAGGCGAGCACCGCTTCAGTCAGCACTTCGCCCGGGCAGGCGATCGGTACGCCCGGCGGATAAGGAATGAGGGACGACGCGCAGACGCGACCCGCCGCTTCCGCAAGCGGCACGAAAACCTTCTGGCGCGGGAGCGCGCGGCGCTCCAGTCTTGTCGTGAGCGCCGGCGGCTGCGCCATCTTCGCCGCCGCGGAAAATTCGCGCTCCGCGGCGATCTTGCGGAGCGCTGCGAGCAGCCGCTCAAAGTCAGATCGCCGATTGCCGATCCCGCTCATGCACATGATGATGTTGCCGGTCACCAGCTCCAAAAAGATACCTTTTTCCATCAGCAGTTCTTCCAGCTCATTGCCGTTCACGCCATAAGCAGACATATCGAGGTTCATCTTCGTATAATCCAGCGCCGGCGTTTCCATGATAACAAGCCCCGGAATCTTTTTTGCTTCCGCATAAAACCACCTCAGGCTCTCCGCCCACACGCGCATCAGCGTCTCGCCTTTTTCTAGCAGAAGATCCGCGTTGATGTCCAGTGTTGCCATCAGCGGATAGGACGGACTGGAGCTTTCGATCATCTGGAGCTTGTCCTCCAGCACATGGCAGTTCACACGATCCGTACACACATTGAGCAGCGCGCTCTGCGTCCACGACGCTAGCGTTTTGTGGATGCTGTTGATGACCATGTCCGCGCCCTGCTCCTCCGCCGCCCGCGGGAAGCCTGCGATGCCGTATTTGCCGAAAAGCTTCAGATGCGCGCCGTGCGCCTGATCGACAATCAGGAGCTTGCCGCGGTCGTGCGTGACCTCTGCGATCGCCCGGATGTCGCTGCAGATGCCGTAATAATTCGGCGACGGCAGGATCACTGCCTCCGCCTCCGGATTTTCGTCCAGGCAGCGCGCGATCTCGTCTGCACGGATGCCGCCCAGCACGCCGTACGCCTCTAAAGTCTCCG
>DJPG01000009.1:28765-34527 GCA_002439735.1 Firmicutes bacterium UBA6418
CGGATAGGCGTATACCGGCACAATATCGCCTAATTGCAATGCGTTAAAGACAGCCTTATGGCAGTTTCGCGCCATGACCAGCTTGCCACCTTTGCTGACCGCAGTGAGGATCGCTGCGATCAGACCGCCGGAGCTGCCGTTCACTAAAAGATACGACTGTTTGACATCATACAAATCGCGATACTTCGTCATGGTCTCGGCGATGATGCCCTCGGTCTGAAATAAATTGTCCGCACCGGGGATCTCTGTAATATCGCAGTCCATGATCTGATCCAAAAAATCACCATATCCGTTTTCACGGTAAAGCCGCGCGCCCTTATGTCCCGGCATGTGAAATGATACCGGGTTTTGCTGACCGTGCAGCAGCAAAAAATCTTTGATTCCTTCGTTCAATGCTTTCCCTTTCTTTCTGTCTTTCTCTCACGATCTTGCATCCTCGCGCGTCTTCACAGGCTTGCGTGTCATCTTTACTGCAGTTTATCAAAAATCTCATTTTCCATCAGTCCGTCCGCACGCATCAGGTTCTGCATCGCCGCGATATCGGCCGAAATGTCAATGCTCTCGGAAAGGAAAAGTTTGTCCAGCTGCTTCTCGAAAGCCGTGATCATCGTATCCATCGTTTCCTCGATCTGCCGCTTGGATGCACGAATGTTCGTACCCTCTACGCCCTGCGCGTCCAGTTTTTCGTAACGCGCGAGCAACTTGAGACTGGTCGGCAGATAGTAATCCATGAATTTACGCATGCTGCCGAGCTTTTCCGGCTGCTCCTTGGCAAGTTTGAAAATCTTAGCGGTCAGGTCTTCCATGCGGCTGATCTTGGCTGACATTTCCTCGCCCGGGATGCGGTTGTTGAGTTCACGCAATTCCTGGAGGGTCTTTTCGTATTCGTCGAGGTTATCAGTTGCTTCTTCGGCTGCGCGTTCTGCGGCTTCTGCCTCCGCCCTAGCCTTTTTCGACATCGGTGTCGCGCCTCGAATAACCAGGCAGTCGGAGCGCATATCCAGATAAGCCTTTTCTCCGAACATGCCGCAGTCGATGCAGCGCTGTAAAATCCGCTCGGTCTTTCTTCTGGACATCGACAGTGCCTCCGCGACCTCATCGATCAGGATATAGTTCGAGTTGCCGACGATGGCCGCAACCCGTTTGCGCTTTTTCGCCGAGGCGCGCATACTTGCGGATACCAGCAGCATCACGATGCCGCCGATCAGCCACAGAGAATCCTGCACCACGTCTCGCACCGCGTAGCTGATGCCGGTGTTTTCCCGGATGCACCAGACCAGATATTGAATGGAGTCCGGCAACTCGCTCACGCTGAAAAGGCACAGCACAACGCCTAAGATCAGCCAAAGTTTCTGCGTGCCGATCTTCTTTTTTGCGTTTTTCTTTTTGCCAGGAGTCGCATTGACATAGACCCGCTGCTCCTGCGACGCTTGTGTCGCACCGCCGCCGGAAGCGTACTGCCCTTGTACATCTCGCATGTCAGTAGAACTGCCCGTCCCCTGACCTGTTGGTTTGCTTTCACAACCCGTATCGCTGTTCGGCGATTCCTGCGGGTGAGCCGCCGGACTGCTCTTATCCTCGCAGAGCCGTGCGATCAGCAAGCACAGCGCAATCGGCCAGCAGTCCAAAATGAACAGCACCACGATCAGCCAGGTCGGAATATGGTAGCTTCCGTTCGCGTTGCGGAACTGATCGGTAAATTTTTTCTTTTCGTTTGGATTTCGATTATTCTGACTCATCTTTTCCCCTTTTGTTTGTTGTATTCTTCATTCCCGTTTTGGTGAGATTGGTCTAGGCACAGTATATCATCTCGTCTCTACAAATGCAATGGTTCGACAAAAAGACCCGGGGAAAAGTGCTCCCCGAGCCTTGTGCGTGCGTGTTAGATTGGCGGTCTTCTCAAATATCCGCATGTTTCCATGATTTATTCATCAAAGTCGTCCTGCGCGGCCTGATCAAAAATAGCAGTGACTTCCTTGGTTGGTTCTGCCGTCAGTTTCGTCACGATGACCGCGATGATAAATGAAGCAAGGAAGCCCGGTACGATCTCGTAAATGCCGGTGCTGCCGGAAAGGAACGCCAGCCATAGGCCGTCCACGACGGCACCTGAAACAACGCCAGCCACCGCACCCGCATAGTTAAATCGTCTCCAGAACAGAGAGAGCAGGATGGTCGGTCCGAAAGCCGCGCCGAAGCAGCCCCATGCGTTCTCGACCAGATTCATGATCGCCTGTGCGCCGGATCCTTTGGAATTCGCGAGCAGGAACGCGACGAGCGCAACCAGCACGACGACCAGTCTGCCGACCCAGAGCACTTCGCGGTCGGAAGCGTCCTTTCTGACGATCGGCTTATAGATATCCGAAGTAAACGAACTGGATGCGACGAGAAGCTGCGAGTCCGCCGTCGAAATGCACGCCGCCATGATTGCTGCCAAAAGCAAACCGGAGAATACCGGCAGGAAATACTTCCTTGCCATGACCATGAATACCGTTTTTTGCAGACCCTGCGTCAGCAGTTCCTCGCCGACCACGATCCTACCCAGGTAAGCGACCAGGCAGGCGGCTCCGAGCGCCAGCACAACCCAAACAATCGCGACAGTCGCGGATTTTTTAATCATCGACGGTTTCTCAATGGACATGAAACGAACCAGAATATGCGGCATACCGAAGTATCCGAGACCCCAGCCGAGGCCGCTGACAATGTCTTTCCAGCTTGCTGAGAAGATGCCGGAGCCAAAATCACAGGTAACAATCGCGCCAGACGCGTCCGTATACTGGTATACATTGTGTAGCAGGCTGGTGTCAAGCTTCTGTGTCGTGACAACGATGATCGGAACCGCCAGCAGCGCTGCCAGCATCAAAAGACCCTGGAAGAAGTCCGTCCAGCAGACAGCCTTAAAACCTCCGAGGAACGTGTAGCCGATGATGATCAGCGCGCAAAGGAGCATACCGGTCTGCTCGGAAACACGCGGAAAAATCATCGTAAATACGGAGGTGCCTGCTACAAACGCCGAAGCGACATAAACCGTAAAGCAGATCAAAAAGATGACCGCGCATATGATCTGCAGCGCTTTGGATCTCGTCGCAAAACGGTTGGACAGATACTGCGGCAGGGTGATCGCATCCCCGGCCGCTTTGGAGAATTTACGCAGCCGCTTCGCGCAGAAGATCCAGTTTGCGGCTGTGCCGAGCGCTAATCCGATGCCGATCCACATTTGTCCGAAGCCGAACGCCATGATGGAACCCGGCAGACCCATCAGGAGCCATGCGGACATATCCGACGCCTGCGCGGACATCGCGGTGACCCAAGGTCCCATCGAACGACCTCCGAGGAAATAGTCCTCCTGATTCTTGTTTCCGCCGTTGAAGAAAAAGATCAGGGCTACAAAAAATAGTATGATAAAATAACCTAAAAACGCTATCATTTCTGCATTGAACATGTTTTTACTCCTTTTCTCCGGCTTATGCCCGCCGGTCGAACCCTAGATGCCGAGTCCGGTGCTGATGTTTTTCATAAAGTCCTGTACATTGGTCACGATACCTTTGGCGGCCAGACTGCCGCGGTCGCCGAGCTTGTTGGCCGCGAATTCGGACGTATCGACCATATAGAAATGTACAGGGCGGATCGTGCCGTTCGCAAGGACGCGGTAAGTCGGTGTCATATTGCCGGTCGCGATCGTATGCAGCACGGTCGCCATGCCGATGACTGTCGTTGCTTTGCGTACATGAGAGCGGATGGTATCCTGCCCCTCGTAGGTATGTTCGTAGACCTCCGGGAGCGGACCGTCGTCGCGGATCGAGCCATTGAGCACAAACGGCACCTTGTGCTTGACGCAGTTGTAAATGATGCCGCTGGAGATCCCCTCGCCCTCAATGAATTTCGGAATGGAACCGTAGGTGTTGATCGCGTTGATGGTGTCCAGATGATTGTAGTGCCCCATAAAGTGTAGCTTTTGGTTTTCAATGTCGCATCCCAGTGCCGTGCCCAGATAGCCGCCCTCCAGATCGTGTGTTGCCAGCGCGTTTCCGGCCAGCAGTGCCTGACAGTATCCCTGGGCGATCAGTTCTCCCATCACGCGCCGCGCCTCGACATCGAAGCTGCAGGCAGGGCCCAGAACCCAGACCACATAGCCGTTATGTTCTTTCTCATAGCGGAGTAGTTCCACCAGATCCTTGTAGTCCTGCGTGAACGAGGTCTCTCTGCTTCTGGACTGCCGAAACGCAAAGGTATTTTTGGTATCGCCTTCATCTTCACGCTGCCAGCAGTTGTCATGCACGTAGATACCTTCGCTGGCATCTTCCGTCCTGCCGACTACGACCAGGTCGTTTTCTTTGATATTGCGAAATTCCACCACGCGGATCTTCTCTCCGTCCCAGATCGGCACCGCATCCATACGGCTGTCCTCCGCCAGATGCCATTTGCCGTCGATCTTAAAGTACTCCGGGAAAATGGAGGTCGCGTGGAAGCCTTGCGGCGCTGCCTTTGCACAAGGCGCTTTGACCAGCTTCGCGTCCGGTGCGCTTGTAAATCTTGCTTCGGTGAAATCCGGTTCGATATATTTTGCTAACTGAAAACTCATATTAATCACTCCTTCTTGCCCTACTCAGATCATTGTCATTTTTTTCTATCCTGATCTGCCTTTTGTGGCAGCTGTTTTTCATTGGCTGTGCTATCATACCACAAAAAAAACAAGAATGAAACACAGAATTGATTCTGTACATCATTCTAGATTTTATAATACGTATTTCAATATTTTTATTGAAATTTCAATCAATATCTTTTATACTATGTTCTATACAATAAAATAAACGAAAACAAATTATAAATTTTTTTCGGATTTTTAGGTTATAAATTGCAGATTTCAAACAAAACAGGAGCATGAAATGAAAAAGAAAAATTCCAAAAATACCAAGGGCAAGATCGTTTCTGCCGCCTGGCAGCTGTTTTACGAGCAGGGCTACGACAATACCACCGTGGAGGAGATCGTCGAGGCTTCCGGCACCTCGCGCGGTTCGTTTTACCATTATTTTGACGGCAAGGATGCGCTACTCAGTTCCCTGTCCTATCTTTTCGATGAAAAGTACGACGAGCTGGCAGAGACCATGAACCCCGCGCTTTCTCCGATCGAAAAACTCATCCTCATGAATCAGGAGCTTTTCCTGATGATCGACAACACGGTCTCCGTCGACCTTCTGAGCCAGCTGTTCGCAACGCAGCTGATCACAAACGGCGAGCGGCACATGATGAACCAGAACCGCACTTACTACAAACTTCTGCGGCAAGTCGCCGCTGAGGGCAAGCAGCACGGCGTTTTCAAGGAAGAATTCTCCGTCAACGACATCACCAAAGCCTACGCCATGTTCGAACGCGGTCTGATGTACGACTGGTGCATCTCCGGCGGCAGCTATTCCCTGTGCCAATATTCCCAAAGCGTGCTGCCGCTGTTCCTCCAAAGCTTCTGCGCTTAGAAGCCTTTGAGGCGCGAAGGCAGTGTATCCAAAACGGAAAACGATCCGGCATCTTTTCGCAAGATCAGCCTTTTCGCACCATACAGCCCTTTTTGAAGAAACAGACGGCGTATTTGAGGATTTCCTGGTAGCCGTCGTCTTCCAGCGGCTGTGCGTAATTCCCCGCCTCGATCTGTGCGAGTCCTTCTTCGCACTTTTTCTCCATGCCGCGGAACGTGCCGGAGATCTTCAGTTCCAGAATGATCGCGCGGCCCATGAATTTGAGTTCGGTCATCACAATATCCGGTCTGCCGT
>DJPG01000091.1:0-1034 GCA_002439735.1 Firmicutes bacterium UBA6418
CACCAAAGAGCACGGCCGCAGAGGCTGCAATCTGTATCCGGTGGAGAAATAGGAGACTAAAAAGCTGGAGAACACCTCCCGTCTTCTCCAGCTTTTTACATCATTTTTGAAACACCCCGCATGATGTAAAAACGTGAAAAACAGATAATTTTTCTGTGCCCGTTCCACGCTGTGAGCAAAAGGCGGCTTGACTTTTGCGCCGTCATTTGCTATGTTTCGGTTAGAGATGACTAACCGACTGAGAAAAGAGCCGATTGAAACGAGAGCATAGCGAGACAGGGCAGAACGCAGTCAATAGATATTTTTAGGATAGGAGACTTGGCTATGAAAATTTTAGTATTCGGCGCGGGTGTGCTCGGCTGCAATCTGGCGCGGAATTTCTTCCGCGCGGGAAAGGACGTCACCCTGCTGGCGCGGGGAGACTGGGGCGAGAGCATCCGGAAAAACGGCCTTCGGATCAAGGATAAATTTTCGCCCCGCATGTCCGTCAGCCGAATTCCGGTCGTGACGGAGCTGAAAGCGGAGGACAAGTACGATGTGATCTTCGTCGTCCTGCGCTATACGCAGCTTGATGCGATTTTGAATACCCTGCGGGCGAATCCGACAAAAAACATCGTTTTTGTGGGCAACGACGTGCGCGCAAGCGCGCTGAGCGCGTCGCTGCCGGAGAAAAACGTGATGTTCGCCTTTGCCTCCTCGGCGGGCCATCGGGAGCGCGAGTACGTGGCGTCCGTCGACCTCAAGAAGATCACGATCGGGCAGGTTGCGGGCGCGCCGTCGAACGAAGCGCTCATCGGGCAGATCTTTGACAGCACGAAATATAAGGTGGCCTACGAGCCGAATATGGGGGACTACCTTCTCTGCCACGCGGCATTCGTGCTGCCGGTGGCGTTCGCCTGCTATAAGACGGGCGGCGACCTCAAAAAGCTCAAGGGCGACACTGTCTATTTAAGCCGCTTGATCGACGCCAATATCGAGGGCTACCGCGCCATCAAAAACGCCGGACACGAAATCCTGCCCAAGGACGACGCGGA
>DJPG01000091.1:1136-6114 GCA_002439735.1 Firmicutes bacterium UBA6418
TGTGCGTCTGACCACGCCATGAACGCGGCCGACGAAATGAGCGCGCTGAACCGCGACTTGAAGGCCTTCTTCGACGAAAACGGTGCGAAATATCCGGTGTGGCAGGATCTTGAGCGGGAAGGCGCAAAATATCTGAAGTGAACAAAGGGGAAGCACCCGCCTTTTGGTGGGCGCTCTTTTTTGCCCCGCTCACGGAAAAATCAGACTCCGGCAAGGCATCGGCTACCACGAGATGCTGGTGTTCTGCACGATACGCGAGAGCTATTTTCTGCCAAATATGATCTCCGAGATGCGGCGGGATGGCGTGCTGACTCAGGACGAAACGCGCAGCCATGGCCGCGAAAAGGCGTTCATCCTGTCCGATAAGGGCGAACTATACGCGGCGGACATGTTGAAAACGCTCGACGCGGTCGAAAGCCGCACGCCGCTGGCGGTCGTGCTTTGGTTTTTATTTGCGGTCGTCTGCTATCTCATCATGCCGTTTTACGCGCGGATGTCGGCAGGCTCTGAGGCGGTAATTCAAGATGTCACGGTGTACGGCAGGAGCGTGTGCGTTTTCAGCTTCGGCCTGTTTTTAGAGAGCATCTGGACGAAAATTCTCCAATCAAACGGCGATATGAAAACGCCGATGTTCGCGCAGATCATCGGCGCGCCGAATATCCTGATGCAGTCGGCGTACACCTTTTACATCTTAGGGCTCAACCTGATTCTGGCGACCTTCTGCGATCAGGCGGTCACGGCACTCGGCCTTTACTATAAGTGGCAGACGTTTTTCTTTATCCCGCTCGGCGCGATGCAGACCTGCATCGTCCCGATTATCAGCTACAACTACGCGGCGAGGAATATCGACCGCTGCAAGAAAACGCTGTCCAGCGCCGTTGTGTTCGGCCTTGTGCTGATGGTGTTCGGAACGCTGTGCTTCCTCCTGTTTCCGGAGCAGCTGCTGCGGGTCTTTACGAAGGATGCATAGGTCATTGCGATCGGCACGGCTGGCTTCCGCCTTGTCGGCGTCAGCTTCCTGCCGATGGTCACATCACTGACTTTCCCCGTGTTTTTCCAGGCGGTGGGCTCGAGCTTCAAAAGCTCGGCGCTGACGGTGGTGCGGACGGTCGTGCTGTTTGTGCCGCTTGGATGTCTTTTCTCGCGCTTCGGACTGAACCAGTTCTGGCTGACCTTTCCGGTGACGGAGGTGCTGACGAGCGCTGCCGAAAAGCGGTATTTTACCGCCAATTCCTCAAAAATCAGCGGGGCGGAGACGGGGCCTGAAGCCATCGCAGCCCAGCGTCATCGTGCAGTATGCCGCCGACTACGCAGGGAGATGGAAAATCGTGCGAGTTGCCGAAAGAGCAGCGGCGTCTTGACAGGAAAAGAATTTTTTGCTACTGTACATTTGAATATTTATGGAGCAAACGCAGGGATTCACCCGCTTACAGGGAAAGAAAATGCCTGCAAAATACTTCGAAAGCACGGAAAAGCCGCAGAGGCGGCTTTTTATAGGGCATGGAGTTAGTTAACTCTAACTGCTGCGGTGAAATATGGCTGTTGTGAAATGCCTTTAAGGTGTGATACGGTATGAGAGTTTTAATTTATGGGGCGGGCGTGATCGGCTCGCTGTATGCGGCGCTGCTTGCAGAATCGGGCGCGGAGACCGCGGTTTTTGCGAGAGGGCGGCGGCTTGAAAGTTTGCGGCAGAACGGGCTGCGCTATGAAAAAAGCGGAGCGGTCCGCACTGCGAAAGTGCGGGTGCTGGATACGCTGCACAAAGATGACATCTACGATTTCATTTTTCTGACCGTGCGGGAAAATCAGCTGCATGAAGCGCTGATGCAGCTGCGGGAGAATCAAAGCCCCTGTATCGTGACCATGGTCAATTCCTTAGAGGACTATGGCCTGTGGGAGAAGCTTTGCGGCGGGCGGATCTTGCCTGCCTTTCCCGGCGCGGGCGGCGGATTTGAGGACGGCGTGCTCCACGCGGCGCTGACGCCGCGGCTCATTCAACCTACGACCTTCGGCATTCGATCTCCCGAGCAGGCGGCGAAGGCGAAGCAGCTAAAGGCGCTGTTCCGGCGCGCGAAGATCCCGTATCAGCAGGTGAAGGATATGCACGCATGGCAGCTTTGCCACCTTGCGATGGTCGTACCCATTGCGGACGCCTACTATGAAGCGGACGATTCGGCAAACGCCGGAGCAAATCGAACGGTCATGGCCCATACGGCGAAGACGCTGCGGGAAAATTTCAGAACGCTGGCACGAAACGGCATTTCTTTATCGCCTGCCAAAATGCAGATATTCTGCTATCTTCCGCTGCCGGTGATGCGTCTGGCGCTGAAGATCACATTTCAAAGCCGCTTCGGCAATGTGTTCATGTACCGCCACGCTATGAAGGCGCCGGACGAGATGCGACAGCTGCACGAGCAGTTTTACGCATATCTTGCTGCAGTGGAGCACGGCGAGAATTGGACTTAAAAATCAAAAGCGGAGGAGAAAAATATGTTGCGATATTCGGAAAAGTTAAAGCTGTTTGCGGCGGCGCATCCGTGCGAAACTGTGACCGTTGACGGCGCGCAGTACCGATATATCCTAAGCGGAAAAGATACCGGCAAAACGCTTGTGTTTCTGAACGGCGGGATGAACACGCTCGAAATGTGGATGGACTATGTGGATGGCCTGTCCCGCGACGGGCGCGTGCTGCTGTTCGATTATCCGCAGGAGCTGCGCACAAATCAGGAGCTTGTCACCGGAATGCACGCTTTCTTTCAGAAACTCGGCGTTGAAAAGCCAATCTTTATCGGCGCGAGCGACGGCGGCATGGTCGCGCAGATCTATGTGCAGAAGTACCCGGGGGAGACGGGCGGACTGATCCTCATTTCCACCGGCGGTATGGACGCCAATACGCTGAAGAGCCTGAAAAAGAAGTACTTCTTTGCACCGCTGATGCTCTGGTACATGAAGCACTGCAACTATGAAAAGCTGAAACCGAGACTGATCAAGGCCAGCATGCGCCATATCCGCAACGAAAGCGAAGAAGAGATCGCCTGCGCACAGGATATGTTTGAAACGATCTTTAAGGATTTCAAGCAGGAAAAGGATGTGCATATCTCGGGACTGCTCGCCGACCTCATGAACCAGAAGGGCGTGACTGAGGCGGATTTTGCGGCGCTTGCGGGAAAAATCCTTCTCATCCTGCCGGATCAGGACTTTTTCTCGGGAGAGATGCAGAAAGATCTCATCAAATTGATGCACGAGCCGAAAATCGAATATGTTTCGGGCGGGCATCTGTCAACGGTACTGAAAACAGACGGCTATATTCGCACGATCCACAGCTTTCTGAATGCAATGGGAGCGTAAATATATGAAGATCATCATTGCCGTTGTGTTTTATTTTCTGTATTGGGGAATGTGCTTTCTCGGAACCGGCACGGACAGGAAAAATCTCCTTGGGCTGCGCTCCTATCCCGAGGAGGTACAGAGCCGTGTGCGAAGCGATCCGCAGCTTGCAAAGGATGGCCTGAAGGAAAAATCCACCGTTTCCATTCTGCTCAGCAATCTTCTCCTTTTTACGGTCGTGTTTTCCGTTCTGGGGCTTGCGCTGAAAAATGTGCTCAGCTTGAACAGTTACATGCCGGCGTTTTGGTACTTCCTTGCGCTGGGCGAAGGATTGGGACTGTTCGACCTTTTGGTGATCGATCTGCTCTGGTGGCGCAATACCAAACGCATTCGCTTTTCCTGCCTGCCGGAAAAGAAATACTATCAGGACCCGAAAAAGCATATTGCGTCGTTTTTGCGCGGAATACCGCTGTTTGCCGTGGCTGCCGCGCTGACAGCCCTGGTCGTCACGCTGCTTTGAATAATCCATAGGAGATGCTTCACGGAGTCGAGTGACTTTGTGGGAAAATAGAACAAATCGGAACGAATCTGGTATTCGAGACACCTGCGCAATTGACATGCCGCTCCGGAAAATGTAAATTTTTCGGAGCGGCATGTTCTTTATTTGGACATGATTTGCGGTTATACTGAAAGAGATTTCAAGTTCATTTTGACTTGCTGTGTAAGAATAGGCGCAGATTGGAGGGATGTGCCGTGCGTATCCTGATTGCAGAAGATGAAGTGACCATCGCCCGTGCGCTGAAGGTCATGCTGGAAAAGAACAAATACGCGGTGGATCTGGTGCACAACGGGAACGATGCACTGGACTATATTCAGGCGACAGCCTACGACGCACTGGTGCTGGATATTATGATGCCGGGCAAAGATGGGATCGAAGTTCTGAAAGCCGCCCGTGCGGCGGGAAACACCACACCGGCCCTGTTTCTGACGGCAAAGGCGGAGGTGTCCGACCGGGTAGCCGGACTGGATGCCGGTGCGGATGATTACCTCCCCAAGCCGTTTGCAGCAAGCGAGTTCCTTGCCCGCGTCCGTGCCCTCACCCGGCGCAGCAGTTCCTACGCATCGTCCATGCTCCATTTTGGAAATGTCACATTGGATTGCAGCCAATATCTGTTGAAAACCACTTTCGGGAAAGTACGGCTGAACAATAAGGAATATCAACTCATGGAACTGTTTTCACGCCATCCACGGCAGGTGTTTTCGTCAGAACACCTGATGGAAAAGGTGTGGGGCCTTGACAGCGAAGCGGAGATGGATGTGGTTTGGACATACATTGGCTTCCTGCGGAGAAAACTCAAACAGATCGGCGCAGATGTCGAGATCAGGACGATCCGCGGCGCAGGCTATGCGCTGGAGGACATGCGATGCTGAAAAAGATGCGCTGGCGCTTCATCGGTGCGGCAATGGCGGCATTTACGGCGGTTGTTCTGACGCTTTTGTGCTTCGTGAATATCTGGAACTATTTCAGCGTGACCCGCCAGCAGGATGCGACGCTTGACCGGCTTTTGGAAGTGGATCAAAAGAACACGGAGACGCCTGACGGAGAGATCACGCCGCCTTTTGAGAACATGGACAGGTTCTCCCCGGAAGT
>DJPG01000038.1 GCA_002439735.1 Firmicutes bacterium UBA6418
TCACCTTTGGCAAAACCGGACTCCATACCTTTGACAAAACCCAGTTCTTCACCTTTTTTCATTGCTCTGTCCCATCTGATTCTCATTTCTTCATCCAATGTCATAATTCGGTCAATCTCCTCGTCCTCATTGGCTTCCGCAACACGCTTGCCAAGGTATTGCACAAATTCATCTCTTTCGTCTACTTTTCCTGTGTTGACAAAGTCGTAGAAAGCCTCAAATTCCTCCGGTGTTTTCCCCGGTGAACATTTTGTATTCAAGATAATTGTACTCGACCCATCCCCTAATTGCAACTGTAAATTCTTATCAAACATCTCAAATTTATAAATTGGTTCACCCCTTTTAAACGGGTCAAAACAGCAGACAAATATGACATATCCGGTTTTGAGCTTATCATAGGATTCGCCTTTTTTCAACGAATTTCTTGCGATGGCCATATGATAATAACGACTGCGCTTCGGGATTTCTTCTTCCTCTTCCATCTGCATCTCAATATCATAGACGGTTTGATCTCCTTCAAAAAGCACATCCAGCCGTACGGATTTTGAATCAATGCCGGTTATGATCGTTTTTTCAACCTCAACCGCGATTTCTTTTATCGTCGCGGTATACTCATCGCTTCCTGATTTCTCTGGGAAAGTCAGTTTTTTTACTTTCCGCTCAGGAAAAATCATTTCAATGAATTTCTTACAAGCTACGGGATCGCGCATGATGATCGCAAACATGAGCTTGTTTGCAAAGATGTATTTACCCATTTGAAATCCTCCTAAAACTAAATAGGAGAACAGTACCATTCTCTGGTATTATCTTACACCTAGTTTCACGCCAAGTCAATACATATTTTTACATTCCAAGAAATTGTTTGCTTTTCTCAATCCTCATCCATCCCTTTTCCTAAGCTTCTGAGGTGATCTCCGACATCATCTACATACGACGAGAATTCGCCGAGTACATCATAGGAAGTATAGAGCGACAAAATTCGCTCTTTCGGCGCGGATCCGAAGCTGAGGGTGCCGCTGCGGTCAATCGGCGGCAGCTCCCGATACGGTAGCTGAACACCCGGCGCGCAGCTGTAGATGTCTGAGATCGTGCCGTAGACGTAAAGCTCATCGTCCAGCCATGTGTACAGATAGCCTCTCTGATTCCGGCTGAACAGCGGATAGGAGTACCGCGCCTTGATATAGGACCGCGTCATCGTCGATTCCCCGATCCAAGGTGTGACGATGGTCTCTTTTTCTACATCGGGTACGGCTTCCAGCGTTTTGCCACCTTTTTCGCAGAAGATGCGGCCACCGTATCCAGCGCCCCATTCACGATTTGCAAGCAGACTTGCGCCGTCTGCGATCCACGAATGCGGTTTCAGGATTCCCTCATCCAGATAGGCATACAGGAAAAAGGCTTTCGCTTCTGCCTCTTCGGTCAGCACATAGACCATGCTGCCCTGCATTTTTTTCGAGCACTCCCCGTTCTGTGCCTCGTCATAATCCGCGACGCGCACGTTGAGGATTTCCCGGTCTTTCAGATCTGCGAGATCCTCGTCCGCGATCTGCGTGAGCAGGTTCGCACGGAATCCCTTTGCTTCCAGATCCCGGCGCAGTGTCTGCATCCCCTCTGTGGCATCATGCACTTCCATCTCTTGCTGCACAGAGGTGCTACCGGACGTCCCAGCTTCGATCTGCTGCGCGTCGTTTGCAAGCCCACTCTCCTGCCAGTCCACCGGCGTATAATGGAACACGATATTGCAGACGATCAAGCCGGCGATGAAGAAAACGGTCAACCCGACCCACAGGCGCTTTTCGGAGATGCGCACCGGCGCGGCCTCCATCGTGTAGCCGCCGTCTTGGATCACATCCGCGATCTTCAAAATGCTGCGGATCGTGAAGATGAAGAACACAAACATTGCGATCGCAAGAACAGTCATATAGTCCTGACCGATACGGCTTTCGAGCAGCGCCAGCGCTATGGCCGCGATCTTCCAGAGTATGATCGGCAAGGTCGGATTCCCCGCACGCTTTACGTCTCCGGCTGTGCCGCAGTTCACGCTCTGCATGCCCTTTCCCAGACAATACAGCATCACCAGCGTCAAGCCTGCACCGAGCCAATTTCTCCAGTTGCCAACTACCGGATACAGCGGCGACGCGCAGACAAAGATGAGTGTGCCGTGATATAGCAGCATGAGCATGGATAAGATCCATGCCGTGCGCATCCAGCGGTTCACGCGGCGCAGACCGCGCAGACCGCTGTAGATCAAAATCCAACCGGCCAGCGGCAGGATCCAACCGAGCCCCCAAAAGCTGACTGTAATGCTGCCCATCACCAGTCCTGCAACAACTCTGCCGATCAAATCCTTAAATGGCGTAATATCCGCTGCGTAGGCGCGGATACAGCCGGCGGCCGGCCACTTGCCGTCCACGTCCTTTGCGAACTCCGCGGTGAGCAGTTCTTCCAGCATCGCATCATCAGGTAGATCTGCCGCCGTGCTTTTTAAGCTTTTCACATCCGCCGTTTTCTCCTTCACGTGCTGCTTTGCATGCTTTTTACTTTTGTTCCACATGCGCGCTACCCCCTTTCCGCTGCCGCTCGATGTCTGCAAGCAATTTTTTCTTAATTCGGTATAATTTCCCTTCTGCCGCGCGCAGACTCATCCCCATCTCAGCTGCGATCTGCGACATCGGCTGCATATAATAATATTTTCGGAGGATCAGCTTTTTTTCACTGTCTTTCAGACCGCGCAGCGCTGCCGCAAGCTCCTGCATCATTTCCTTGCGCAAAAGCAGCTCTTCCGGTTCGTTTGCCGTCCGATCCTCTCCCGCATGCTTTTCCAATATCTCAGAGGCCTCTTCACTGCCGGCCAGGATCTGATTCCTGCGGCTTTTGACGAAATTCAAAGCCCCGTTGCGCGCAACCTTTGTCAGCCACACCGTCAGACTCCCCTTGCTTTCATTGTAATAGGCCGCATATTTTTGAATCACGATCTCGCTGACCGCGCTGAAACAGTCGTCGACCAGATTCTCATCTCCGACAATCGGTCGGATAATGTAGCAGATCAGCCCGCGGTTTTCCGCAAGCACACGCGCTGCGTCCCGCATCGGTTTCGTTTTTTCCTGCATCCGCTGACCTCCTTTCTCAGCCCTTTACTCTATAATACAGCCCTGACCGGCAAAACCCACGAAAAAATACGAAAAAACTATTCTATAAAAAAGGTATTTTATACTGCACTTGCTGGCGAATCTTTGTCGAGGTGAAGCAAGATATGAAAAAAAGCGATCGTTCTGCTGCCGTTCGCCGACTATGCAGTGATCGCATCCTATGTCACAGAAGCGCCGCTGACCAGCATCCTGTTTCTGATGCTGGTGGGACTTGCACTGGTTATTTTGGCACTCGTGCTGCTCTGCCTGACTCCAGCATCTCAAGGATCAGGATCGCAATAAGCAGCACACCGCCCCCGATGCACCAGCCTGCCAGTACATCCGTCGGCCAATGCACGCCGACAAAGATACGGCTCGGTCCGATGATAACAGCAAGGATCCCGCAAAACCAACTGAGTAAGGTCTTCACCTTCTTGTTTTGGCAGTGCTTCCGAATCAGATACAGAAGCAGACCATAAAAAATGACCGACGTGACCGTGTGTCCGCTCGGAAAAGAGTAGCCACCCTGTGCGACCAGATGAAACGCGACATCCGGCCTCGCCCGCAGTACCAAATGCTTCATTGGCTTATAGATCGCCACGCCGGCAAGACATGCCAGCGACACCGGCAGTCCGTAGGTCTTTCGATTGGGCAGAAGCAAAAGAACCAAGCAGACCGCCACAATGAACACCGTGTCCGATAAATGCGTCAGCGCGCTGACGATCATGTTTTGCACCGGTCCGCGTAACGAAAAGAAAAAATTCTGTACGATCAGATCCAGTGGCGTCGGCATGGTTTCATAAACCGTGCCCACCTGATAAGTGATCCATCCTGCCAGCGCGAACAGAATACAGGCAGCCAAAAGTATAAGACCCATCTTTATTTTGCGTTTGTTCCAAGCGTCCATTGATTTTTCCCTCACTCTTTCCTGTTTTCTCCTTTCATCTTACAGGAATCCCTCCGGATTTTCAAGTTTCGATTGTAAAAATTCACTTTAAGGTGGAAAGTTACATGTAAAATGTGTATAATGATTGCAGTGCTTTTGCGCAAGTCAGAATATCAGAATTACGGAGGGAAAAAATTTTGAAACTGTTGGATAACATAGACGGACTTTTGATCATTGCCGGCGGTATGGCGAAACTCGGGGAAAATCGCAGAGCCATCGAAAAGGCCAGAGCAGAGGGTGATGTAAAAACCGAACAGCAGGAGATCCTGAAGGCCTGCCAAATTTGGTCAAACCATATTGTCGAGCGCATGCAGGTCGACATCCGCGTGCTGCAGGAGGAAAATCTGCCGCAGGAGGGACCGGTCGTTTTCATTTCCAACCACCAGTCCTATGCGGATATCCTGACCTTTCTCTATGTCGTCAAAAACCATCAGGTCGCGTTCATCGCCAAGGACAATCTCCAAAAAATCCCGTTTTTCGGCAAGTGGATCGAACGCATCCGCGGTATTTTCATTCATCGCGGCGATGCCAGAGCCTCGCTGGCAACGATCAATGCGGGCGTGGAATACCTGAAGCAGGGCTTCTCGCTGGTCATCTTCCCAGAGGGTACCCGAAGCCGCAGCTCTGAAATGGGAGAATTCAAGCACGGAAGCTTCAAACTTGCAACCAAAGCCAGAGTACCGATCGTACCGGTCACGTTGAACGGCGGCTATCATACCTTCGAGGAGCGCCACGCCGTCACCAAGGGGCAGCATATCGATATGCTGGTGCATCCACCGATCGAGACCAAGGATATGACCAGACAGGAGCTAGCGGCGCTGCCGGAGCAGGTCGAAGCTATCATCCGCACAGGACTGGAAACGCTTGTAAATCTCTAAACAAAAAAAAGGCAGCTGCACAGAATCCGCTTACTCGGATCGTCAGGCTGTCTTATTTTTTCTCACATTTATTTTTTCGCTTCCCACTCTTCACGGAGCATGGAGTACATCAGGTTGTCGCGATCGCTACCGTCGTAGATGTGGTAGCCTTTGCGCTGCGTGCCCTCATACTGAAAACCGCATTTTTCGATCACACGCTGTGAGCGCTTGTTTTGCGGTCCGGTGCAGATGGCCAACACCACCAACGGTTCTTCGGTAAAAGCATAGTCGATCACGGCTTTCGCGGCCTCGGTCATGTAGCCTTTGCCCCAAAACGCCTTGCCGAGGGAATAGCCCATCTCTTTGCTGGCGACATCCTCTCTTCTGCGATCCGGCTCCAGACCGATGCTGCCGACGATGCGGCCGCTTTCTTTCTCACGGATCGCCCATACTTCGTTCGGCAGGAACATTTCTTGAATGATCTGTGCCGACTCTTCTTTGCTTTCGTGCGGTTTCCAGCCTGCGTTCGGTCCGACATCCGGATCGCACGCATAGGCATACAGCCCTGCGATATCTTCTTCGGACAGTGTCCACGGCGTCAGCCGCAGTCTTTCGGTTTCGATCGTTTTCATGCAGATAATTCCTCTCTTTCCGGTTTTTGATATCCCAAAGCGCAGATCAAAAGACTGACGCCGACACCGACGACCAGCGGCTCCGCGCCAAAGGAAAACAGTTCCGTCAGAACCAGAGCCGCAGGCCCTGCAATCATCGACGCAACTACTGCTTGACTGCGGAAACATTTCTTGAAGAACAGTGCCAGGCTCAGCGGCACAAAGATGACGGAGCCTCGCAGCCCCATGGACAAAAAGCCAAGATCGTTGATGATCGCGCCGGGCAGCATCACGGCGATCAGGCCGGTAACGCCGAGGACCGCAGCGATCGTCAGGCGCATCGCGATAATATGCGCGCCTCCGCTCATCAGTTCCTGCTTCATTCTCCCCAAGATGTCCCGTACGAAGATCGTCGATACGCCGAGCGCCAGTCCGCCGCCTCCGGTCACCACCGTGATTAGCAGCGCGCCGACGCCGAGACCGCCGACGATGGGCGGCAGGTTCTGCAGTAAAAACAGCGGGAACGCTTCTGCCGGATTCGGTAGATGCTGCGCACGCATGGCCAGACCGATAAGCACGCCGCCGAAGCCGACCGGAATGCACAAAATCCCGCTCAGCAGTGCTGCCTTTCTGGCAACATGATAGCTTTTCGCTGACCAGATCGCCTGCGCATAGGTCTGCGTAGACAGCACACCTAGGATCAGGGAAAGACAGTTACAGACCTCCTTGGTCGCGCCTCTGCCAAACAGATCGGACAGATGAACCTCTGTAAGCGCGGTCGTCTGCCCTTTAATTCCCATCACGACCACAAGTCCGATGCAGAGGATCGAGGTCAGATATAAAAGCAGCAGTTTGACGATGCCGCCCATACCGGCGCCAATCACGCCGCCGAATACCACATAGGCACACATCAGCAGCACCGAAATCAGGCAGCCGACCCACAGCGCGCAGCCGGTCATCGCTGTAATCAGAGCCGATGAAGCGATGACGTTGGAAATGATGCTGATGATCATCCCTGCCGAGCAGAGGATGGAGCCAATGTATTCCGCGCCCGAACCGAACTCGTCACCGATGACCTCCATCAAGGTCGTATCATGGCTCTTGCGCAATGGAATGACATAACCGAAAAACAAGGCAACGCAGCCCAGTGCGGCACCCAGTGTAAACCAGATGGCGGATAAGCCGTATACATAGGCAAGCTGCGCGGTTCCGATGGTCGATTGTCCGCCGATCAGGGAGCCGAGCAAGGCGCCGCAGACCAACAGAATTCCGCTGCGGCCGCCGCCCTTATCAAAATCTTCCGCGTTTTTTACTTTTCGAGACGAGTAAAGCTCTACCAGAACCAATGCGCCGATTGCGGCTGCGATGCCAATCAAATGTCCGATTTTCATATTCTCTTTCGTTCTTCCTGTTTTATATTTTACGCTTTGCGACGGTTTCCTGCGTCACATCTACTCTGTCGTGCTGAGGATCTCACCGCTCTTGTTCTCGATCTGACTAACCTTCATCTTATCGGCGTCATCCGGATCCACATCCTCCAGAAGTCCCAGCACGTTTTCACCCAGATAAATCGTTTTCAGTTCTTTGCCGTTCAGCGTCACCTTGCTGTACTGTGTAAAGTTTTTGCCTTTGATATAATATTTATCACCGATCTTTACGATTTCATCGATGGTAATATCATTCACACCCATTTTTAAGTTTGTCGGCTTAAACGGATTTTTTCCGCCGTAGATGTAATACTTTCCGTAAAGCATGTCGTAGCCGAGTGCTTTCAGATCCGCAAGGTAGGTTTCACTGTTTTTGTGATTCTGCTG
Source organism: Firmicutes bacterium UBA6418 (assembly GCA_002439735.1). GTDB lineage: Bacteria > Bacillota > Clostridia > Peptostreptococcales > Anaerovoracaceae > CAG-238. Next base: position 7,357 of record DJPG01000038.1, read on the forward strand.
ATAAGTGAAGATGGTTCCCACCTGCATGTCCAACATTTCCATGACATGAGCCGCGAGCTGATAAGAATGTAGATTCTCATCATCCTTGACAAGGCCGATGTTATTCCAAATCAGATACTGCGTTCCGTATAGATTGCCGCTTTCCAGATCGTCTTCGGTCATGTCCAGTGCCGGGATATGGTCACCGTACATGACCAGAACGGTCGGCTCCTCGCGTTTGGCAAGTGTATCCGTCAGTTCTTTGATAAACTGATCCATTTCATAGATCTGATTGACATAATATTCATATTTCCACTTCAGCTCTTCGGTCGGCGCAGAAGTCACTTCGATCACCGGGTTCTCGATCACCTGCTCGGTCGGATATTTTCCGTGTCCCTGCACCGAAACGGTATAGATCATATCTCTTCCCGTCGTAGAATCCAACGCGTCAGTGATGCATTCTGTCAAAACATAGTCTTTCGCCCAGTTTTTCGGTGTTTTCTCTACATTTTTCATATATTCGACACTGGTAAACGTGTCAAAGCCAATGTTGGCAAAGACGCTGTTGCGGTTGTAGAACGCCGCGCGATGATTATGGATGGCGTGTGAGGTATAGCCGAGACTGTCCAGATCGTATGCCAGGCTTTCCGCTGTTTTTTCCTTGAGAACCGACTTATACGGATATTCACCAGGGCCGAAGAATTTCACGGACAGACCGGTCAGAACCTCAAATTCGACATTCGCTGTTCCTGCGCCACATGCCGGAACGGTCAGTTCTCCGGAGGAGTAGGTTTTCATCAGCTTGCGGAAATTCGGGCAGGGATCCTGCGAAAGCGTAATACTCTTGATCGTCATCGGGTCAATAAACGATTCCAACTGCAGGAAGAGAATGTTCGGATGCTCTTCGTCCTCATCTTTTTGCGTGAGCAGCATCGCGTTGTCGTCGCCCAGTTCTTTTTTGTCAAAAATCGACAAAATCTCCTCCTTGCTATACCCGGCCGGCTTGCTGATACCGGTATTCAGCCAAGTATTAACGAAGCAGTAGACCACGCCGTAATCCCGATACGCATAGGCCAGATTGCCAAAAAACGTCTTAACGATGCCTGCCTTGATCACAAAGGAAGAGGACAGGAGTGTAAAGACAAGAACCAGCACGACCGCGACCAGATTCCGTTTTCGCTTCACTTTGCCTTTTTTCTGCGGTCCTTTGATAAAAAGAAGCACCAACAGTCCGATCGCCGCAATGACAGCGACGATCGCACCCGCGATTTCGGCTTTGCTGAGATAATTGGTCGCGATCGTCAGCCCATCATCCAGAATGCTCAGATCCTTGACAGTAAATGGTGTCATGCGCTGTGTCAAGATTACGCCGTTAATGGTTCCGATTGTCAGCCAGAAGATGGAAATGATCGTGAAACAAAAAACTCTCCGTTTGAACAGCGACGCCAGCACCAGTGTGGTATAGATGATCAGGGCATTATACAGAAAAACAAGCGGACTGTGCACCAAAAAAGACAGACCGCCAAAAATCCCGCTCGTCGGATATCTTCCCAGCGTTTCAATGATCAGATTCAGCAGCAGCGCTAAAATGCCGGCAGACACAAAACTGTTGCGGTAAAACTTGCGTCGATCCATGGTTTCCACTTCATGAATGGTTTCTTCTACTTTTCGATCCAGTTTTTCAAACTTATCAAATTTATTCATCGGTTTTCCCCTTCCGTTATCTGCATAGTCTCTTTGCGACTTCATTGGAAAGTCTCGCAAATTCCTCCAAATCCAAGGTTTCGGCTCTTCTTCCCGGATCAATGTCCGCCCCCTTGAGAGCCTCCTTTACGATTTCTTTTGTGATGTTTTCTACTCCCATCAGGGCATTGGAAAGTGTTTTTCTCCGTTGTCCGAATCCAGCTTTGACACAGCGGAAGAACATTTCTTTATCAGTCAGATCTACCGGCGCTTCTTTGCGCATATCCAGACGTAGGACTGCCGAATCGACTTTCGGCTGCGGCACGAAACAGCCCGCCGGTACATTCACGACATTCTCCGCGGTACAATAATACTGCACGGCGACCGAAAGCGCTCCGTATGCTTTGGTACCCGGCAGCGCGCGCATGCGATCCGCGACCTCCTTCTGCATCATGACGGTGATGCTGTCCGCGTGAACGCCATCCTCCAGCAGCTTCATAATGATCGGCGTGGTGATGTAGTACGGTAGATTGCCGATAACGCGCACGTTGGTAAATGGGCTGCCGGCAGCTTCCGCCTCTTTCTTTTTCGTTTCGATCAAAGTATTGAGATCGGTCTTCAGGATGTCCTGGTGGATGATCTCGACATTTTCCGCGTCCCGCAGAGTCTCCCCGAGGATCGGGATGAGGTTTTGGTCGATCTCCACCGCGATGACCTTTTGCGCGGTCTGCGCGGCTTCCCAGGTCAGCACGCCGATGCCCGGTCCGATCTCGATGACCAGATCCCGCGGTCCGATGGCTGCGCCCTCGATGATCGCATCGATGATATTTTTATCGGTCAGGAAGTTCTGTCCCAGACTTTTGGACAGCCGAAACCCGTACTTTTCTTTCATCGCCCGAATGGTCGATGGTGCGTAAAGCTTCATAAAATTCCTCTTTCTTGATTGCGAATTGGTTCAGTTTGCCGCACAGGCCTCTTGCGTTCGCGTAGCCGATTCCGAGAGCTTGTCCCAGTTTTTCGCGCCGCATCTTTGCGTCGGCACTGCCGGTCAGTCCGGCCGCGAACAGATCCGCCGCGGTGTACAAAACATCCGGCTCACCGCCTTCCCCGCTTTTCTGCCGGAACGTGGCATGCGCTTTGCGGATCGCCTCCAGAATGGCCTCCGGCTCCGCGTTCTCAATGCCGATATCGCCCTTTTTCTGCGCGTATTTCCGCGAAAGGAACGCCTGCTTGGCCTGCGGGAATTTCTTTGTCAGCCGCCTGCGGATCTCTTCTCCAGAATAGTCCGGATCGGTGAAGATGATGATGCCCTTTTCCTGGTAAGCTTTTTCGATCAGCTCCCAGGTCTGACGCCGTATGCCAAAGCCGTGTGTTTCGATCGTCAGGCCGTCGATCGCGCGTTTGACTGCCGCGGTATCATCCCTGCCCTCTACAACGATCACCTCGTTAATTTTTGCTTTTTCCATCTATATCGTTATCCTTTGTGTCCTTGCTGTCGGTTTTATCTTTCGTTTCGTCTGCCTTGGCATTTTCACCAAAGGCGAACAAAAGCTCCTGCGGCTTTACCAGTTTCAGCTCCCGCCTTGCCTGATTTTCGATGTATTCGGGCAGTTTCACGTTTTCAAATTCCATTTCAAGTGTTTCTTTTTTCTGGGTCAGCTCTTCGTTGCGCGCTTCCACGCCTTTGTATTCTCCCTGCAGCCGCACGATCTTGACCGCCGACACCACAAAAGACGCTCCGATTACGACAACCAGAATGCAAAGCGCCAGCCGCATATAATTGATCTTGACTTTTTTCTTTCGGGTGCCTTCTTTTTTCTGCTTCGCGGCTTCCAGCCGTTCCCGGCGTTCATCCTGCGCCTGCGGAATATTGATGACCCGATTGTTCTTTTCAAACTCATGCAGTCTGCTCTTTTTCGCCATGGATATCCCTTCTGTCTTTGTTTTGTCTTAAATTTATGGTCTATATCTTTGTATTGTATCACAAAATATTTTTTTGTACAACAGCAGTCCCGTGACAAATGCGCAAAAGCTCAAAAAAGTCAGCTTTCCATGGTCGCAGCGATACAGGAATTCCCCGCTCATCACGCCGATGCAGGCAAACGAAAACAGCTCCGTCAGCCATTGTTTCCAGCCGCGCAGTCCGTGGATCCCGATAAAACTTTCAAAGACGTCATATACCAACCCCGCTGCGATACCGCCTGCCCCCATGACGCCCATGATCAAAAGCTGGGCTTTCAGCAGTTCACTCATGCTTTGCTCTTCCTATCCATGCCTTAAATCGCTTGCCGCCCTTGCGCAGCTTCGGCTCCACGTAGGCAAAGGACCCGATCCGCCCGGTCACCACCAGCACGCCCTCAGCCAGATCCAGTTTTTCGATATGCAGACCCTCGCCGGTGATCTCCACCGCGCCCTCTTTTAGATTCGCCCATAGCGTTTCCTCGTCAAACGCGTCGACATCGACCACCTGACTGATCGTCATTTTGCTGCGATTTTCCAATATAAGACTTTGATGCTCCATCCTCTTTCCCCCTGCTCCTGCTGTCTTTGCTTTATTATATTTTCCCGGGAAAACATTCATGCGCGCTTTTTTCGCGGAGCCTTGGGGAATCGACTTGTTTCGAAGAGAAAAATTGCTCCGTCACGCTTTTTTTCAGCCAAAAGCGCAAAAAGATAGCAGCCGTATTCATATTTACCGGTCTCTGCGCGCGATCTTTCGATATTCGATCGGCAAAATTCCGGTACTCTTTTTGAACAGTTCCGCGAAGCGACTGGAGGTCGTATAGCCGATCATCTGCGCGATCTGACCCATGGTGAAATCCGTATCGATCAGCAGATGTTCTGCCTGACTCATCCTCCGCGCCTGGATGTACTGCGTGACACTGCATCCGAACTGTCGTTTGAAGCAGCTCTTCAGCTTGGTCTCGCTCATGCAGGCGATATTGGCCAGACGTTCCAGCGGAAGATCGAAAGCATAGTGATCGGCAATATAACTGATCACATTCTGCAGGCTTTCCGTATCCTCTGCTGACAGCGGCCGCTCTCGCTTTTGGCTCTGCCTCTTCCAAGCGTCCACCACCAGCGCGACAGCTTCCGTGACCTTGGCCTCATAGAAAAGTGCGGCTGCCGCACCCTCGCCGCGATAGTTTTCGATCTCAAACAGTAGCTTCGACATGGCCGGGAAATCCGTTGCCTGATCTACGCTTTGAAAAGCAGCCGGGAGATCAAAATAGATATCCGGATAGTGCTTTTTGAGGAAGTCTTCATAGTAGGCCGGCAGGATCTCAATCCCCACAGCGTGGATCGGGATCCGCTTATGGATGAGCGCACGGTAACGCTGCTTGCCTCCCACGATCGTCTGAATATCTCCGGCTGAGAGCCTGCGGTATGGATTCAGTTCTTCTCCTGAGATGGAATCATAACGCTGGATGCTGATACCCTCCGGTATCTGCACATCTAAGCAAAGATCCTCATGGAAGAAAAAATCATGGATCTTAATGTCAAACAGGTCCTGTTTGGCGTAGACCCAATAGTAACCGCCGCCGACCGTGGAAGAGATCTCCCAACACCGCCCTGCCGGACTGAATTTTTCCGGACACGGGATGGGAACAAAGTTGTTCTGTTCCAAAAGCGGACGGTAATAATCTTTTAAAATGTCGCTTTTCATACTTCTCCTTGCAACGAACAGACAATTCGTTGCAACGATCAGGCGAAAAGCACCGCCTGATATTGCCCGAATCGCTGTGATATGATACTTTTAATATTAGTTAGCACACTCTAACCACACTATAGCAAAAGACGGCTTGAAAGTCAAACCGTCTGTTCTTGTAAAGGAGATTTATTATGCAGACAATCCATAAAAAAGGCTTGACCGTAAAGGATCTGGTCACGATCGGTATCTTCACCGCACTCTTTCTGGTGTTCGCGCTCGTAGGCGGCATTTTCTTTGCGCCGAACCCAGTGCTGACCTTCTACATGCCCGTAGGCAGCGCTCTGCTCTGCGGACCGATCTACTTGCTCATGCTCGCCAAAGTGCAGAAACGCTTTGCAGTCACCATCCTCGGCGCGATCCTCTGCATCATCTGGTTTGTCACCGGCATGCACTGGGCGATGGCGCTCGGCTACCTGATCATGGGGATCCTTGCGGACATTGCCGCCGGCGCCGGTCATTATCAGAGCAAGAAGATCAATTCGCTTTCCTACCTGCTCCTGTCCCTGGGCGGCACCGGTTCCTACCTCGTGTTCTTCGCTGACCCGGACGGCTGGGCAAAGACCATGCTCGGAAACGGCACGGAACAATCCTATATCGACACCATGCGTTCCACGGGAACGACCTGGATCCTGGTCATTATGCTCGCAGGAACCGTTCTGGCCGCAGCCGTCAGCGCCTTTGTCGGATGCAAAATGCTGAAAAAACAATTCGAAAAAGCCGGTATCACCAAATGAAGCTTCAGCTGGACCCTCGGACAAAGCTGTTTCTGATCTTGCTTTGTGTTCTTTCCTCCATGTTCGCGCCGGATCTGTATTTTCAGTTTGTTTTGACTGCGCTCATCGGTCTGCTCGCTGCGTTCTGCAGAAAATGGCAGTACGCGCTGCGCGGCGTCATGGTCTATGCGCTGATCTGCCTGTTCACGGTCTGGAACATGCAGGTCATGACCGGCACCTGGCGCACAATGTTTGTGGCGTTTCTTGGCCTGGTCCATAAAGTCTACGCCTGCGGGATGCTAGCGGGCCTCGTGATCTCCACGACCAAGGTCGGCGAGTTTCTCTCTGCCATGGTGCGGCTGCATGTGCCGAAAAAACTGACGATCCCGATCGCTGTTATGCTCCGCTATCTGCCCACGATCCGTGAGGATTGGCATTTCATCAAGGACGCGATGCGTCTGCGGGACGTGTCACCGACATTGGTCGGCTTCCTGAAAGCGCCTGCCATGACTGTGAACTGCATCTATGTGCCGCTTTTGACGGCAGCGAGCAAAGCGGCGGACGAGCTGTCGATCGCCTCCATAACACGCGGCATCGAGAACCCCAAACCCCGTACCTGCCTTGTGAAGATCCGGATGCGGGCGGCGGACTTTCTGGCAATGGCGCTGTTTTTAGCATTTTTTATTGCAGAATTTATATGGAAGGAGGTGTTCGTATGATCGAATTTCAGGATGTGTCCTTTCACTATCCCGACCATGCAGACGGCGGTCTTCAGCATATTGATCTCACGATTCCGGACGGGCAGTGTGTTCTGCTCTGCGGTCGGAGCGGCTGCGGAAAGACCACGCTGACGCGGCTCATCAACGGTCTGATCCCGCAATTCTTCGCAGGAGAAGGGAGCGGAAAGGTTTTGCTGAACGGCGAAGATCTTGCAGCTCTTCCCCTGTACCGCATTGCGGAGAAGGTCGGAAGTGTATTCCAGAATCCCCGGACCCAGTTTTTCAATGTGGATACGGACAGTGAAATTGCTTTCGGCATGGAGAATGAGGCCGTGCCGCGCGAGCAGATGGAGCAGCGTACAGCAGAAACCGCCAAAGCTCTGCATATCGAAAATCTCCTTGGCCGCAATATCTTCGCCCTTTCCGGCGGGGAAAAGCAAAAGATCGCATTTGCATCGGTCTATGCGATGGAGCCGGAGATCTATCTTTTGGATGAACCCTCCTCCAATCTGGATCGGACGGCGATCCATGACCTGCACGAACACCTGCGCCTCATCAAGTCACGCGGAAAAACCGTCCTCATCGCGGAGCATCGGCTCTACTATCTGATGGATGTGGCGGATCGCATTATTTATCTTGAGGACGGACGCATTGCCGGGGATTGGATCCCGGAGCAGTTTCGGAAGATCCCGCCGGAAGAGCGGCAGAAACTGGGACTGCGGGCGATCAATCTGCAAGAAGAGCGCCCCGCATGCCTCGCTCCGCCCGCAGCTGCGCCGATATGGGAACTGCGGGACGTGACTTTGTCCTATCAGAAGCAACCTGTTCTGCAGGATGTTTCGCTGCAGGCAGCCCCCGGAGAGGTCATCGCCGTTGTCGGTCACAACGGCGCCGGCAAAACGACCTTTTCCCGCGCGCTCTGCGGCCTGCATCCGGAAGCAGCCGGCGTCTATCTCCTGGATGGGAAACCGCAAAAGTCCAAAGAACGCAGGAAACGTTCCTACATGGTCATGCAGGATGTGAACTATCAGCTCTTTGCCGAAAGCGTGGAAGCGGAGTGCAGCTTTGGGATCAAGCACCCGGATACTGCCCTTGCGGAAAGAACGCTGGAAGAACTGGGACTTGCACCTTTCCGGGAGCGACATCCGAACACCCTTTCCGGCGGACAGAAGCAGCGGCTTGCCGCAGCGGCTTCTATGGTCTGCGGGAAAGAACTGCTGGTATTTGACGAGCCGACCAGCGGCTTGGACTATGACAGCATGGTGCGGCTGGCTGCACTGATCCGCCGCCTTGCCGACAGCGGCAAGATCATTTTCATCGTTACCCATGACTATGAGTTCGTTTGCCGCACCTGTACAAGAGTGCTGCATTTGGACAACGGCGGGATCCGGGATGATTTATTTGTGACGGAAGAAACGCTTCCGATGATAAAGAAGCTCTTCGATGTGAGGTGAAAAAAGTGAAAGAAGTGAAAAAAGAAAAAAGCACGTTCGGCTGGGTGTTCACCTTTGCCGGACAGAAAAAAACAAAATATATCGCCAGCGTATGTTATGCCGTCATCGGCGCCGTGTTTCAGATCCTGCCGTTCTTTGTGATGGCAAGGGTGATCGGCAAACTGCTGTCCGGAGATCAGGACCTGACCGGCTATCTGATCGACTGCGCGGTCATGGCTGTGTTCTGGCTGCTGCGGGTGCTGTTTCACTCGCTGTCCACCTCGCAGTCGCATCAGGCGACCTTCGCGGTACTTTGCAATATCCGCAAACAGGGCCTCGCAAAGCTCTCCCGCATGCCGCTGGGCGATGTGCAGGCAAGAGGTTCCGGTGAACTGAAGAACATCCTCGTGGAACGCGTGGACAGCATCGAACCGACACTGGCGCATGTGATCCCCGAAATGAGCAGCAACGCGGCAGTCGCGGCCGCCACGCTCCTCTATCTGTTCGTTCTCGACTGGCGTATGGCGCTGGCTTCTCTGATCACCTTGCCTCTGGGGATGATCTTTTTCCTGCTGATGATGGCCGACTATGAAAAAAACTACGCCCGTACGGTGGCTGCTACCAAGGACCTCAACGATACCGCCGTGGAATACATCAGCGGCATCGAGGTCATCAAGGCGTTCGGCAAGGCAGACAGCAGCTATGATAAGTTTGTAAACGCCGCGAAAGCCTGCGCGCAGAGCTATATCGACTGGATGAACAAAAGCAATTTTTACTTTACCTTCGCGATGAACATCATGCCTGCCACCCTGCTGACGGTCCTGCCGATCGGCGGACTGCTGCTGCGGGCCGGTACGCTGGCTCCGCAAAAATTCGTGCTGATCGTCATTCTCTCCACGGGACTGGTCACGCCGTTGATCGGCTGCATGAAATTTACCGATGATCTTGCCAAAGTCGGCACCATCATCGGGCAGATCACCGGCATCCTGACCGCTCCGGAACTGCCGCGTCCGCAGACCGACCTGCAGACGCCGGCGGACAGTACAGTGAAGCTGAACGATGTCCGTTTCGGCTACGGAGAAACGGAAGTCCTCCATGGTATCGATCTGACGTTCCGCGCGGGTACAGTCAACGCGCTCGTCGGGCCGTCCGGCAGCGGCAAATCCACGATCGCCAAACTGCTTGCTTCGTTCTGGGATGTCAGCAGCGGCAGCATCACGATCGGCGGCGCGGATATCCGGGATATTTGTGCCGCGCATTACCAGAAGCTTGTCGCCTATGTATCGCAGGACAATTTCCTGTTTGACGATACGATCCGTGAAAACATCCGCATCGGAAGGCCTGACGCGACAGACGCGGAGGTCGAACAGGCGGCAAAGGACTGCGGCTGCTATGACTTTATCATGGGACTGGAAAACGGGTTTGACACGCCGGTCGGCAGCGGAGGCGGTCATTTATCCGGCGGAGAAAAACAGCGCGTCTCTATCGCTCGCGCGATGCTTAAAAACGCGCCCTTCGTTATTCTGGATGAAGCTACCGCCTATACCGATCCGGAAAACGAAGCAATCATTCAGGAAAGTGTTGCCAAACTTGTGCGGGGCAAGACCTTGATCGTCATCGCCCATCGGCTTTCGACCATCGTCGATGCTGATCAGATCGCGGTGATCCATGACGGGACCGTTGCCGCGGCCGGTACACAGACGGAACTGCTGGCGTCCTGTCCGTTATACCGCAAGCTTTGGGAAGCACATATCACGTCTCGTGATGCTATGGAAGGAGGTTCGGATCATGCTTGAGATCTTAAAAAAATTCTTTGCTTTCTGTGATCCGCGGGAGCGCAGAGAGTTTTCGGTTTCGATCGTACTCGGCGTTGCCGCGGCACTGTTTTCCGCGTTGAAGATCCCTGCCATCGGCGTGATGCTGCAGGCGCTCCTGTCCGGAAGCATCGAAACCGGAGCGATCCTGCTTTCCCTGGGGATCATGCTGGTATCTGTCATCGGCTCTTCTCTGCTCAAATATCGCGCTACGGCGCTGCAGACGGATGCCGGATACTCTACGACCGCAAGCAAGCGCGTGCAGATCGCCGAACATCTCCGCTATCTGCCGATGGGTTACTTTAACGCCAACAGTCTCGGCGCCATCACCTCTGTCACGACCAATACCATGGACAACCTTTCCGGTGTGTCTACACGTGTTGTGATGCTTGTCACAGAGGGCTTGTTCTCGACCGCGGTCATGACGCTGGCTGTCTTTTGTTTCGACTGGCGGGTCGGTCTGCTGATCGTTGCCGGACTGCTGCTGTATGCTGTCGTAAACCATGCCCTGCAGATCGCTTCCCAAAAAACAACCGCCAAAAAACTTGCCGGTGATATCGCGGTCGTGGAACGCGTTCTGGAATTCATCAAAGGCATCGCCGAAGTCAAGTCCTACAACCTTACCGGGAAGTATAACCGCAAGCTGGAAACCGCCATGGACGAAAACGCGGCTGCCAATATCGACATGGAGCTGAAGCTGCTGCCGCTGATGCTGACACAAAACGCGGTCGCCAAGCTGATCGATGTCGGCGTCGTCGTGCTGTCTCTGGTACTCTACACCGGCGGACACATGGAACTCTTCAACTGCATCATGATGGCGATCTGCTCGTTTCTTCTCACCGAGGGACTGGAACAGGCCGGTACACAGTCCTCCCTGCTGCGGGTCGTTGACAGCTGTATAAATCAGACCTCCGAGATCCTGCAGCTCCCGGCCATGGATATATCCGGCGCGGAACTGACGCCGGAGCGCTGTGATCTTCATGCAGAGGACATTTCCTTTTCCTATGAGCAAAAGCCGATCATCAACGGGATCACGCTGGACATTCCCGCAAAGTCCACGACTGCTGTCGTGGGACCGTCCGGCAGCGGAAAAACGACACTCTGCCATCTGCTGGCTCGGTTTTGGGATGTGGACGGCGGCCGGGTCCTGTTGGACGGCCGTGACGTCCGGGAATACAGCATGGACAGCCTGATGCGGAATTTCAGTTTTGTCTTCCAGGATGTTTATCTGTTCCATGATACGATCGCCGATAATATCCGCTTCGGACAGCCGGACGCACCGATGGAACAGGTCATCGCGGCGGCAAAAAAAGCGCGCTGCCATGATTTTATCCTCAAACTGCCGCAGGGCTATGACACCGTCATCGGCGAAGCAGGCGGCTCGCTTTCCGGCGGAGAACGCCAGCGGCTTTCCATCGCCCGCGCCATAATGAAAGATGCGCCGATCATCATTCTGGATGAAGCGACCGCGAACGTGGACCCAGAAAACGAGCAAGAACTGATGGCCGCGATCCGCGCATTAACGCAGGAAAAAACCGTGATCCTGATCGCTCACCGCCTGAAGACTGTTCGTCACGCCGACCAGATCCTGGTCGTGGACAAAGGCCGGATCGTCCAGCGAGGTACCCACGATACGCTGCTGGCACAGGACGGCATTTATCGTCACTTTATCACTGGCCGTACGCAGGCCGTCAGCTGGAAGCTGTAATTGCAAATGTTTTGGAATAGAAGGATGACTATTCCGAATAAACGCACTCATATTATTCGGAATTACCTTTTCAGGGAAAAAAGCCCTGTACTTTTTTCAGCATCTAGCGCGTCTCCTTCGTCTCGTCTTTCTTTTGGCGGCGGAACGCAAGGACCTTGCCCGGCGTGCGCTTTTTGAGTTCGCGTTTCACATCGCGCCCGAACAGGAACAGATCCGCTTCGATCCCGTTTCCGCTGCCTAAGGAGAGCAGCACATCCGCGTGATCTTCTTCCAGTAGATCCGGGATCCAGTCTTCCAGGAATTCATCCAGCGGGATCCAATCCGGCTCGCATTCTGCCCATTCCTCGCGGCATTCTGCCGCTGCGGCGGCTTCATTGGACCAGATCGGGATCTGATTTTTTCCCTTTAACTCCAGCATCATAAAGGCTTCGCCTTTGTGCAGGATCCAGACTTTGTTTTCGCTGATCAGATCCTGTAGGAACTTTTCATATTTTTTATCCGTTTCGGTATCGACTTCCGGTTCTTCCAACAAAACGCCCTGCAGCTTTGCTTCTGCCCGCAGGATCTCCGCCAGATCCGAAAGCTCGATGACATAGCCTCTGCCGCCGTCGGTTTCGTTCCAGCCGAGCGTTACGCCGATGTTTTCTTCTTCCAGAAACGGGATCCAGGAAAAGAGAAACTCGTTCAGAGGGATCGGTTCGGCGCTGCATTCCTGCCATTCGTCCGTGCTGTTGGCGAGCGCCTCCTGCTTAGACGGCCAAAGCGGAAGCTTGTCGCCCCAGATGTCTTCTGTCAGGACAAATTCCTCGCCGCGGCTCAGATACCATAGCTTTCCGGTGCGGACAATCGCTTCGATCAAGGATTCAAATCCGGTTTCTTTCTTGTTTTCGTTATCCATTTCTTTTCGGCTCCCTATTGATAAACTCTGTCACGATCCACATAGATATAGGCGGTCATGCTGCCGTCTTCATACATCGCTCCGTCGACGCTCAGCTTCACGACTTCGGCATAACCGTCTCCCTTGATCGTCTTTTCCTCATAAAGACTGTAGGCAGATTCATTTTCCTCGACCTTGCCGAAAACGGTCTTCATGGCTTTTTCGATCTTAGAAGCCTTGACTTTGACGCCGTAGTTGGCTTCGATTTTTTTCAATGCCGCGGCAATGCCGGAAGAAGACACCTCCGAAAAGCTTTCGGATATATAGGATGTATACTGATGATACTGGTCTTTACTGCTGCTGTGGTACATACCCGCTTCCGCCATTGCGGCATCATCGATATCTTCCAGATCCGCGCTGTTGTCCATCGCCAGCGTGTAAAGCTGCTGATCCATTTCTTCTCCGTCGTATTCATCGTATTCAGCCGATGCGACATCAAAGCTTCCGAGTGAGGATGCTTTAAGCGCCTTTTCAAACTGGTTTTCCAGTGTACTGCTCTGCGAAGAGATTTTTGCCCCGTTCAGCTTTTTTACAGAGCCTGACATCCCAAACGCGGTATCGGCGGTAAAGCCGAAATGATAGGCTTCCGTTTCGTCATCTTCGTCGGAAGCGGCGTTGTCCGCAAAGCCGTCCGGAATGATCACATCCGGGGTTTCGTCCTGATCTTCGCTGTCTGCCGGATCCTGTTCCTGCGTAATGTCCGTCGTATCATCGCCCGTATCCGCAGGCTGACTGCCGCAGGCGAACATACTGAAACTCATGATAAAAATCATGCACAGAACCAGAATTTTTTTGGAAAAATTATTCATCTTGCTGTTCCTCACTTCTTCTTTTTTCATTATCATACACGATCTCGGTGAAATCCTTGTGAAAATCCTGCTTCATTTCATGTAACCTTTTTTTTACGTTTTTGTCTACTACTAATTTGCCAGACCGCGTCGGTCAGTTTTTCTATCTGCGCGCGGGTCGTGAACGGTCCGACGCTGACGCGCACGCCGCCGAGCTCCCAGGTTCCGATGGTCTTGTGCGCCAGTCCCGCGCAATGGTAGCCGCCGCGCACGGCGATCCCATACTGCGCGTTGAGGATCGCGGTCACTTCCTCCGCTGCGATCCCTTCGATATTAAAAAGCGTGATGCCGGTCTTCTGCGCGGCGTCCGGACCGTAACGGATGACACCCGGCATGTTGTCCAGACAAGCATCCAGATAAGCGATCAGACTTTCCTCGTACTTCCCGATCACATCGACGCCGATCTTTTCCACAAACTCCGTGCTGCACCCAAGGCCGATGATGCCCGGCGCATTGATCGTCCCCGCTTCGAAACCCTCCGGAAATTCCCGCGGCTGCAAACGGCTTTTGGACTCGGTTCCGGTTCCTCCCTCCAGCAGCGGTTCGATCCTCACGCCGGGGCGGACATAAAGACAGCCGGTTCCTAAAGGTCCGAGCAGACCTTTGTGTCCTGGGAAAGCAAGTAAGTCGATATTCTGCCGGTTCACGTTCAGTTCCATACAGCCGGCACCCTGCGCACCGTCCACCATGAATAGAATCCCGCGCTTTTTCGCCAGACATCCGACTTCTGCCAGCGGCATCCTGCCGCCGGTCACGTTGGAGGCCGCCGTCAGGATGATCAGCTTGGTGTTCGGGCGGATTGTTTTTTCGATGTCGGATACCGTGATCAGGCCTTGGCGATCCGCGCGGATCACCGATTGGCAGACGCCCCTTTTTTCAAGGGCTTTCAGCGGCCGCAGGACAGAATTATGCTCCATGCTGGTGGTGATCACATGATCACCCGCGGACAGAACGCCTTTGATCCCCAGATTCAAGGCTTCGGTCGTGTTCTTGGTGAATACGATCTGCTCCGCTTTTTCGATCTGAAAAAAATGCGCGATCCTGCGTCTGGCACGGTAGACTTCTTCTCCCGTTTTCATGGACATCTGATGTCCGGAGCGGCCGGGGTTGCCGCAGTATCGGAGCATGCATTCCTCCATGGCGGCCGTCATGACGCGCGGCTTCGGATAGGATGTCGCTCCGTTATCAAGATATATCATAGGGTTTCCTCACTGCATTATACCAAAAATAGAGGACATTGCTGCCCTCTATATTGTATGCGCGCTTCCTATTCTCCGTGACTGGAAATCCCGCTGCCGCTGATCGGAATCGCCTCACCGCCGTACTGCGCTTTTCCGTGCAGCAGCGCCTTGGCGAAATCCTTGTTCCTCGCCAGGATCTCTCTTGCTTCCCGGTAGGTCTGTCCGAAGTATTTCTGCTGTTCGGATGCGACGCCGACAGCGGAAATCCCCAGTTTTTTCGCGATATACAACGCCCGGTACTCATGGTACAGCTGGGTCACGACGATGATACGCTCTGCTTTAAAAATATCCGCGGCGCGATAAACCGAATCGTAGGTCGAAAATCCGGCATGGTCACAAAAGATATCGGCTTTCGGAATGCCTGCGTTCATCGTATATTTAAGCATGACGTGGATCTCATTGTGATCTTCCTGCCCGTTGTCGCCGCTCAGCAAGATCTTAGGTACCACGCCCGCCCGGTACAGGGCGATCCCTGTATCCAGCCGATCCTTCAGCATCGGACTCGGCGTCTCCGCGTCTTCGATCCCGCAGCCCAGCACCAATGCGCAGTCCGCGTCAAATTCCTTGAGTTTTTGTTTGCCGAGCGTACTGATCTCATTGTCGTCCTGCATCCGATACAGGATCTCGTCTTCGGTGCTGCTCTTGACGAGGCTGTTGATAAAAAATACCAGCATTGCGCCGATCATAGCGAGCGCAAGGACTGCGACCAGCAGGCGCAGAATGAATCGTTTGATGGCTCTCATGGCTGTTTCCTCCCATTTTCAAAGTAAGCGATACTGAAGCGTAAAAAATCTTCCGCGGCTTTTGAGATCCGCCGCTTTGGGTTTTGCGTTACCGTCACGATACGGCTTGCTTTCGGCTTTATGAGATGGAGCAGGTGGATCTGGTTCTCGTCTGCCTCTCCCCAGGAGAACTGCGGCCAAAAGGCAACGCCCATTCCCGCAGCCAGCAGATCCTTCAGGGACTGTGGGTTGTCGCTTTCCAGACTGACGCGCGGGCTGATGCCGCTCTCACCCCACATGCGGTTGCATAGATTGTGATACGGCATATTGACCGGAAACGTAAGAAACGGCTCGTTGCGCACTTCCTGCAAGGTGATCTCCTCTCGATCCGCAAAGCGGGAAGCCGCGGGGACCGCCAGATAGATCTCTTCTTCCATCAGCTTCTGTGTGCCGGCCGCGA
>DJPG01000108.1:0-608 GCA_002439735.1 Firmicutes bacterium UBA6418
CGGATGAAGAATATGCAAAGATCCTCGAAGAAAGAGAAGCAGAAAAGGCTGCAGCTCTGAAGGCTTTGGAAGCATAGTGGATTTTGCTTAACAATTATAAGGGGGCAAGACCTCAAAAGAGCGAAAGGTCCTCCTTATGATATTAAGGATAAATAAATAAAGAGCCAAAAAAACCAGGCAATGTCTGGTTTTTTGGTGTATAATAAGAAATGTAAGAACCCATACATATAAGGTGCGCAAGACATATGAAAAAACACAACTTGGACAGGAGGACGCATGGAACCGAAACTCGCATTTTGTTACAGCGCCGCAATTATCGCGGAGATCATTGCGCTGGCGCTGCAAGTCATGATCATGCAAAAGAATCTGCCGGTTTTGAACCGAGAGGTTAAAAAGATCAGCACAACCCTTTTTTTGGCTTTACTCGTGATCTTGAATATCGTTGATTTTTTGATCGTTGATGTCAACATCCCGGTTGCGAAGCAGATCGTACTGATGTACGCCGTCGTGCTGACGACCTTGTTTGTGCAACGCTTTATTCTTTCGATAAGGGGTCTGCACGCGAGCTATCAGCAGCGCGGCAGTGAAAAGCGGTACAGCCTGCTGCT
>DJPG01000108.1:633-986 GCA_002439735.1 Firmicutes bacterium UBA6418
GAGATTTTGTATAATCTGGCATTTCTGGCTGTGGTGGTATCCGCAGTGCTGAATACCCTGCGCAGTTCCAGCCTGCCGATCTTGGAATCTGTCGGCGTGGTGCCGTATCTGGTGACCGGAAGCTGGCTGATGCTGGCGGTTCTGAATGTCTATATTGTATGGGAATCCTGCAGTGTTATGGAACAGCAGTCTGAAGCGGCAAGCACGCAGGAAGAAGATTTGCTGAACGAAAGCAGTCTGCAGCGCCTGAGGGAAAACTACGGCCTCAGCGACCGCGAACTGGCCATGATCAGATACCTGTATCAGGGCAGCAATAACGCCGAGATCGCGGAAGCGCTCGGACTGTCCGAAAA
>DJPG01000108.1:1020-9968 GCA_002439735.1 Firmicutes bacterium UBA6418
ACGATCAAGACCTACAACTTCCGCCTGTACAAAAAACTCGGCGTGGAAAACCGTATTCAGGTCGTCAACAAGATCCGCGAGGAACTTTTGAAGCAAAACGGAAGCAGATAAAAGAAAGCCGCCTGTGCGATGCCATGTATCCTGCAGACGGCTTTTAGTTTACCACTTATTATGCACTTTTTCCGCGAATCCCAAAAAGTCTTTGACCTCGATCACTGTGCCGTCATCGAGGACGGCGCGCCCGGTAAATTTTCCGAAGACCTGATGCTGGTCGGAGCAGATCAGCTTGACGTCCGTACAGGCTGCGCGGTCGATGATCGGCATAAAATCCATTTCAAACCGACCATCATCGCTGGTGAAGGTCCACGGCGACATATAATCCTCCGTAAAATCCGCGGTGGTGACGGTAACGCCGCTGCTTCCACCGCAGCAGCTCCCTCGTGTGATATATTTTTTGTTTTTGATCGGAATATGAAAAAATACATGGTTCAGCTTATGCGCTTTGCCGTTATAAAAGAGCATGTTCTCGGTCGCCGCGGAGGAATCGCCGAAGCCGTAACCGATGTTCCAGCCAAACGGAACACCATCCACCAGACCGGAAGCGCTGCCCCAATACCAGGTGCTTTCGTAAGGCCAGACTCCGCGTCCCCAGTCCAACACTGCAAAAGAAGAGCCAGGCTCAAAATCATAGGTTTTGCCGTCAAAGCGCACCTGCCCGGATGCCGGCAGACAGTTGATCTTCTGGTTTAAGTAAAATGCCGTTTCTTTTTCGGAAAACGGGGTTGCGATGACTATGGACTCCTGCGGCGGATTTTCGAGGCGAATCTGACCATCGATCGACTTTCCTTCAAAGAATTTATCCATGTGGAAGGTCAGAATCCGATGGTCGCCATGATGCTCGAAGCCGATCCTGTGATGTCTGCCACCGGAAGAAACGTTGCCGCTTGCCGAGGAGGACGGGAAATTGTGCCTGCCCAGCGGCATGAAAGACATCGGGCTGTTCGTGTGTTCCCAGGGAACACGAAAATCCAACAGGGAAACGCTGTCAAGTCCCATGTAGGAATTATCGGCGATGGTCAACGCGACCGCAAAATCCTTGCAGGTTACCAGATAATAATCCCATTCCTTAATGCGCAGCGCGCCGCCCTTGATGGCGCTGCGCTGATATTCCGGCATCAGCCCCTTGCTGTATCCCGGTTCGATGAGAACGCCGCGGCTGTCGAGCAGCGGATGGACGGTCGTGATTTCGTGCTGCATATGCAAACCTCCCTACCAAAAAAGACAATCGGTGATCGTCGATAGAACTTCGAATTTTTCTAATTTAAAGATAACAAATTTATGTGATTTTTGCAAGGTTTTCCTGTATAATAAAGCGAGAGAAACGATTTCAGATAAAAGGACAGGAAAACATAAATGTAAAATCGTCAACCGAGCAAAATAAATAGGTGACAATGACGAAAAATATCGAAAGATGACGAAAAATGCCAAAAAAGGAGAAGCTCTTTTATGAAAAAACTACTTTTTGTAAACTGCTGCCTGCGCGGTGAAGAATCCAGGACGCTGCTTCTATGCAGGGATTATCTTGCGAAGTTCGCGCGGAAAATGGCAGCAAAAGGTGAGGAATGGAGGATCGAGGAGATCGATCTTGCGGAGGAGGAAATTGCGGTCCAGGATGCGGCGTCAGCGGCCAAAAGCGAGCAGCTGATCCGTCAAAAGGCGTTTGACGATCCGATGTTCCGTTATGCGAACCAGATGATCAGGGCGGACTTCCTTCTGATCGGTGCGCCGTACTGGGATCTGGATTTTCCGGCAAAGCTGAAGATCTATCTGGAACGCTGCAGCGTCAGTGGCCTGTCGTTCCTCTACAGTCCGGATGGCATTCCGCACGGACAGTGCCGTGCAGAGCGTCTGGTTTATCTGACGACCGCGGGCGGCGTGATCGGGGAGCTGAATTTCGGCTTTGCTTATGTAAAAGGCTTGTTTCAGAACCTGCTCGGCGTCAGCCGGGTGGAACTGATCGCGGCAGAAGCGCTGGACATCATCGGCAATGACGTGAACGCGATCTTAGAGGATGCGAAAAAGGTGATCGACGAACAAATCGAAACACTTTAAGCGCCGCGCTTTAATCCATGCGTTTTGAGCGATGCATCGACGCGGATCTTTTCCCGGGCGGTCTGTGGCAAGATTTGAAAATCAAAAGCAGGCATAAACGTCATGCGCAGGCTCATACTAAATTTATGAGTTTGAGGGAAATGGTAAATGAAAACAATGCAATATGGCTGGAGATCGCGGTCTTTGTGTTGGGCGGATGTGCTTACGGCCTGATGGAGATCTTGTACCGCGGGTATACGCACTGGACGATGCTGGTGACGGGCGGAGCCTGCGTGCTGACGCTCTTTTATCTTCGGGAATGGCTGCTCGCGCAGCCGCTCATTCTGGGCGCGTTGGCAGGTGCAGTGATCATCACGATCTATGAGCTTTCGGTCGGCATACTCGTCAACTTGAAGCTGGGTTGGCAGGTATGGGACTACTCCGCGCAGCCGGGAAACGTACTGGGACAGATCTGCCCGGCGTTTACGGCGATCTGGTTTGTGGTCTGCCTTCTGTTCCTGACCGGCGTGCGCCTGCTGCTGCATGCTTAGCGGCGATCCGGCGGAACCGCAGTCCCGGATATCTGGAGCCACCGGCGGAAATAGACGGGGAGCTCCGAAAGCATCAGCAAAGAACATTTGGATCGCCGGTTCGACACAACCGTAGAAAATGAAATCTGACAGAGATAAAAATAGGAGAAAGCATGAGTTACGATTATAAGAAATTACAAAACGGCAGCGATATTCGCGGTGTCGCCATGGAGGGGGTCGCGGGAGAATCCGTGAATCTGGGCGCGGAGGAAACGATGCGCCTGACCAAGGGCTTTGTGCTCTGGCTCAGCGAAAAACTGCAAAAAAACCCGCGGGATCTGATCCTGTCGGTAGGGCATGACAGCAGGCTCAGCGCGGAGAGCCTGAAACAGGCGATCCTCACCGCACTGCAGGAGGTAGGCGTGACGGTTTACGACTGCGGTTTGGCATCGACTCCGGCGATGTTCATGTCAACGATCTTTGCGGATTACCGGTGCGATGGGGCAATCATGATCACCGCCAGCCACCTGCCGTTCAACCGCAACGGTTTTAAGTATTTTGACAGGGATGGCGGACTGAACAAAGAGGATATCCGCCATATCATCGACTGCGCACAGTGCGAAAATCTCGATGATCATTTTTGTGCTGGCGCAGCGAACGCAACCAAAAGCGCGGCCGAGGCGGGAGTATGTGACGGCGCCGGATCCGGCAGTGTACATAAAAAAGATCTGATCGGTCGGTATGCCGCGCACCTGCGAGAAAAGATCATCGCGGAGGTGCAGCATCCCGAAACACCGGATAAACCGCTGACAGGCTTAAAAATTGTCGTTGACGCCGGAAATGGCGCGGGCGGGTTTTACGCGTTGCAGATCCTGGAGCCGCTGGGAGCGGATGTTTCCGCGAGCCAGTTTCTGGAACCGGACGGCCATTTCCCGCATCATCAGCCGAATCCGGAGAATCCGGAAGCCATGCGA
Organism: Firmicutes bacterium UBA6418; assembly: GCA_002439735.1. GTDB lineage: Bacteria > Bacillota > Clostridia > Peptostreptococcales > Anaerovoracaceae > CAG-238. The sequence continues at coordinate 4,616 of DJPG01000108.1, forward strand.
TCCATCAGTCGGCGTGTGGTCGAAAGTGGCGCGGACTTCGGTCTGATCTTTGATACCGACGTAGACCGGTCTTCCGCGGTTGACAAAAACGGCAGGGAGATCAGTCGCAACGCGATCGTTGCTATGGCAGCGGCGCTGATCGCGGTCGAGCATCCGGGAACCACCGTGGTGACCGACAGCATCACCAGTGATGAATTGACCGTATATCTGCAAGAGTGTCTCGGCCTGAAACATCTGCGTTACAAGCGCGGCTACAAGAACGTGATCAACAAGTCGATCAAGCTGAATCAGGCAGGTATCGACAGCCAGCTGGCGATCGAGACTTCGGGCCATGCGGCCTATAAAGAAAACTATTTCCTCGATGACGGCGCGTACCTGGCGACCAAGATCGTCATCAAGGCGGCGCAGCTGGCGCAAAAAGGCGTGAGTATCGACGTTCTGTTGGAGGCGCTGCGGGAACCGAAGGAAGCACTGGAAGTACGTTTCCCGATCGAGGGGGAAGATTTCGCGACCTGCGGCGAAAAGGTTCTTGCCGACCTCAAAGCCTGGGCATCCGCGCCGGAACAGACGACACGCGGTTTTTCCCTGGTGGAACCGAACTACGAGGGCGTACGTCTCAACATCCGCACGGCGGACACCGCCGGCTGGTGCCTGCTCCGCCAGTCGCTGCACGATCCGATCTTGCCGCTGAACGTAGAGGTCAGCAAGGGCAGCTGCGAAAATATTTTGAACGAAATCAAAGATTTTTTGCGCAAATACGAACAGATTGTGGTAAGATAGTGGTATCGCAGATGACTGCGGAGCAGGAAGCGCCTCAAACCGCGGCCTGCGAAAAGAAATTACAACAAGACAGAGTAGGGACGGTGCGTTAAGTGTCGGCGGATGGGAAGTTGCCGCCGAACGAAAGCAAACTTTGCTGCGGTGCCGTGCCCGCATCCGCTGCTGCAATCAGAGACAAAAGAATCTCCTTTTGCGGCGACTGTCGCAAAGATGGGTTTTGTGCATGGATGCACTGGCACAAGATCCGAAAAGGAGGTTTTTTTATGAAAAAATTAGATCTGAAGGCTATGGTAGTTTGTGCTGCCCTGATCGCCGCCACCATCGTACTTTCACGCTTCCTGTCGATCAACGCCTGGAATCTGAAAATCGGTTTTACGTTTGTGCCGGTTTTTATCGCGGCTTATCTTTACGGGCCGATCGGCGGTGCGGTAGTCGGCGGAATTGCGGACTTCATCGGCGCGATCCTGTTTCCGATTGGAGCTTACTTCCCCGGATTTACGCTGACCTGTGTGATCACCGGCGTGATATACGGCTTGCTGCTGCACAAGAAACAGACGCCGCTGCGCATTCTGCTCGCGGTTGCCATGGTACAGCTCGGCTGCGGGCTGCTGGTCAATACATACTGGATCTCGATCCTGTATGGCTCCCCGTTTACGGCACTGCTGACAACCCGAAGCGTGCAGTGCCTGATTATGATGCCTGTCGAGTTCATCGTCATCGGTACGATGAGCCGTCTGCTTGCGCATCATAAAGCAAGCCTTACGACATAGGCACGCCCGCACGGGAAAAATCCGCACGGAAAAAGCTCGCGAGGTAAAAGCCTGAGAGGGAAGTCCGCGCGGCGAAACAGAAATTAGTATAAGAAAAAAGATGACCGGATGCAGGAACCGAAGTTCCGCAGCCCGGCTCTTTTTTTATGCGTAGATGGGCGATGGTCTGCGCGGAAGCTTGCGATGCCGGTTCTTCCTGTATCAGAGGATCAGCGCTTGCCGCTTTTGGATCAAAAAGTCCGTAAAGATGTAAAGAAGGCTGCGGTACTTTGCTTGGAATCGACGGTAACCGCAATATTTCCTGCAATCTTTGTTCGTGCGAACGAAGGATAAAAGAGTTCGTTGTGGGAAAAACAAGAAACAGAAAAAACAACACGGACTTTTTAAGTGAACCGCAGCAGAGAGTGATGCGCATTACATCTTTTTGACTAGAAGAGGGCAAAAAGCGGCAAAAAAAAAGAAAATGTAAAAATATGAATAAAACTTGTATATTTTACGATACAAGCCTGCGCCAGGCGGGCAGCCTCCATGAGCTGGAACAAAAAAATACGGATCGGCGGCAAAACGACTGGGCAAGATCTGGGAGATGCGAGTAAGGAAGAAGCGAGCAGGGTGAGGTCGGCTGTTTGCAACGTCTTGCGGACACAGAGCTCCGCTATGAATTTTGTATACAGATGATTTTATAAATATACACGGTAAAGTGATAATGCATCATCGTAATAAATCGACGGAAAATCAGGAAAAAAACAAGGGGAAATTCCGGTGAGATTGATGCAAAAACACGGAATTTCAAAGAATTCTACAAAAAAACTATGGCATATTTTTCACAAAAATATTATAATATAAAGAAACAAATCAGAGTGCGTTGCACGGGATAAAAATTCATATTTGTTGAATATTTATAAAGAAATGGAGAGAGAACATGGCAGTCATTATCAATGGTCGTGACCTCACGATCGAACAGGTTATCAGCGTATGCAGACATCACGAAAAGGTAGAGCTTGCTCCGGAAGCAGTGGAAGCTGTCAAAAAAGCAAGAGCATATGTTGAGAAGAAAGTTGCCGAAAAGGCCGTTGTATATGGACTGACGACCGGATTCGGCAAGTTCGCGAGCGTTGCGATCGACACCGAGCAGACGGCGGAGCTTCAGCGAAACTTAATTATCAGTCACACCTGCGCAATGGGCAAGCCATATGAACAGAAGTATGTTAGAGCGGCAATGCTTTTGAGAGCGAACTCCTTATCGCGAGGGAACTCCGGCATTCGACTGGAAACCTTACAGACTTTGATCGACATGCTGAACGCAGGCATTCACCCGATCGTACCGGAGAAGGGCTCCGTCGGCGCATCCGGCGACCTGGCGCCGCTTTCCTGCATCGCGCTGGGGCTGATCGGTCTTGGAAAGGTAGAATATCAAGGCGAAGTCATCGAAGCAAAGGACGCGTTCGCGCAGGCGGGACTTACCCCGGTCGTTCTGGCTTCCAAAGAAGGACTGGCACTCAATAACGGCACGCAGATGCTGACCGCTGTCGGCCTGAATACCCTGTATGACGCGATGCACCTGATGAAGATCGCCGATATCGCAGGCGCGCTGACCGGAGAAGCCCTGCACGCGATCGCGAAGGCTTATGATCCGAAGACACATCTTCTGAGAGGACACCGGGGACAGATCGATGCCGCGGAGAACATGCGCAGCCTGCTCGCGGGATCTAAGAACGCGCTGCCGCTGCATGCGACCAAGGTGCAGGATCCGTATTCACAGAGATGCCTGCCACAGATCCACGGCGCATCCAGAGACGCCATTGCCTATGTATACGACGCCGTATCCAGAGAGATCAACGCGGTAACCGACAATCCGATCGTCTTCCCGGACGAAGATGAAGTCATCTCGGGCGGCAACTTCCACGGACAGCCGATGGCGCTTGCCTTTGACTTCCTGAAGATCGCGATCTCCGAGCTGGCAAATGTAGCCGAAAGAAGAACCGAGAGACTGGTCAATCCGGCCATGTCCGAAGGACTTCCGGCATTCCTAGTAAAAGAAGGCGGTCTCAACAACGGTTTCATGATCGCACAGTACGCATCCGCATCCATGGTATCCGAGAACAAGGTTTATGACCATCCGGCATGCGTGGACTCCATTCCGACCTCGGCCAATCAGGAAGACCATGTATCCATGGGATCCACCTCCGCAAGAACCGCGGCCATGGTACTCGACAACGCGCAGAAGGTCATCGGCATCGAACTGGCATCCGCGGCGCAGGCGATCTGGCTGCGTCAGGAAATGGGCGAACACGGGATCGACAACCTGGCACCGGCGACCAGAGCCGCTTATGATTTTATCCGCGAAACCGCAGAACCGGTTGAAAAGGATATCATCATGATCGACTATCTGGCAAAATTCGACGAAATGGTCAAAGACAATTCCATTCTGGAAGCCGTCGAAAAGGTCGTAACCTTAAAATAGTGCCACAAGTGAACCACGTACAGGTTCGATCACCAAACGAGCTTCCATTATAACGATGATAAAAAGAAAGATCAAACATACAAAACAGCAGCAGACTGAAAAAACGAACAGGAGGAACCGATATTATGCTCAAAAATGAAGAAATCAAGGGCGCAATGACCATTCAGCTCGGAAACGAGTACCCGGATTATCCGGAATTTGCGGAAGGCATTCGCCGCGCACCGGACAGAGGATTCCGGCTGACTAAGGCGCAGACCAGGATCGCGCTCAAAAACGCATTAAGATACGTACCGGAAGAACTGCATGAAAAGCTGGCGCCGGAGTTCATGGAAGAACTGACCACCCGCGGCCGGATCTACGCTTACCGTTACAGACCGAACGAAAGAATCTACGGCAAGCCGATTGACCAGTACAAGGGCAAATGTCTGGCCGGAAAGGCCTTTCAGGTTATGATCGACAACAACCTCGACTTTGACGTCGCGCTGTACCCATATGAACTGGTGACTTACGGAGAAACCGGATCGGTTTGCCAGAACTGGCTGCAGTATCGGCTGATCAAAAAATATCTCGAAGAACTGACCGAAGATCAGACCCTGGTTGTAGAATCCGGACATCCTCTGGGGCTGTTTCCTTCCAAACCGACCGCGCCGCGTGTAATCATCACCAACGCGCTCATGGTCGGCATGTATGACAATCTGGACGATTGGGAAATCGCGGAGGAAATGGGCGTTGCCAACTACGGGCAGATGACCGCAGGCGGCTGGATGTACATCGGACCGCAAGGCATCGTACACGGCACGTTTAACACCATCCTCAACGCGGGAAGAAAAGAACTGGGCATACCGGAAGACGGCGACCTGACCGGACACACCTTCGTTTCCTCAGGACTTGGCGGCATGAGCGGCGCACAGCCAAAGGCAGCCAATATCGCCAACGCGGTCGGTATTTTCGCGGAAGTAGATCTTTCCAGAATCCAGACCCGACACGACCAGGGCTGGGTGGATGTGATCATGGATGATATCGATGCAATCTTCAAGCTGGCTGGCGAAAAGCTCGCGGCCAGGGAGTCCATCTCCATCGCTTATCACGGCAATATCGTAGACCTGCTCGAAGCAGCAGTAAAAAAGAATTTCCACATTGATCTGCTTTCCGACCAGACTTCGTGCCATAATGTTTACAACGGCGGCTACTGCCCGGTCGGCATGACCTTCGAGGAAAGAACCATAGAACTGCATGAAAACCGCGATAACTTCATCAAGGAAGTAGACAAGACCCTGCACAGACATTACCAGGCAATCAAGGCACTGACCGAACGAGGAACCTATTTCTTCGATTATGG
>DJPG01000108.1:10051-17791 GCA_002439735.1 Firmicutes bacterium UBA6418
GATGGATTTATCTGGCCGTCTTATGTCGAAGACATCATGGGGCCGATCCTCTTCGACTACGGCTACGGTCCGTTCCGTTGGGTATGCCTGTCCGGAAAACCGGAAGATCTGGACGCGACCGACAAGGCAGCGATGGAAGTCATCGATCCGAACCGCCGTGGTCAGGACAGAGACAACTGGATCTGGATTCGCGACGCCAAGAAGAACAAACTGGTTGTCGGCACGCAGGCACGTATCCTGTATCAGGACGCGGAAGGAAGACGCGATATCGGGCTGGCATTCAACAAGCTGGTCAGAGAGGGCAAGATCGGACCGGTCATGATGGGACGTGACCACCATGACGTATCCGGTACGGATTCCCCATTCCGGGAAACCTCCAATATCAAGGACGGCTCCAACGTTATGGCTGATATGGCAGTACAGTGCTTCGCCGGCAACGCGGCAAGAGGTATGTCGCTCTGCGCGCTGCATAACGGCGGCGGTGTCGGTATCGGCAAGGCGATCAACGGCGGCTTCGGACTTTTGCTCGACGGTTCCGAACGAGTTGACGAGATTCTCAGATCCGCGATGATGTGGGACGTTATGGGCGGTGTAGCCCGCAGAAACTGGGCAAGAAACGATCACGCGGTCGAAACCTCCGTTGCCTACAACAAGAACTACGCAGGCAAAGGACATATCACCATTCCGTTCATCGCAGATGAAACACTGGTGGACAAAACCGTAGACAAATTTGTAAAATAGGAAAAAACCGGCAGACCGCCGCAGGCGGCGGCCTGCCCTTTTTGAGAGGAAACAAGATGGCAACCTTACTGATCAAAAACATCGGAACCCTGCAGACTCCGGTCGGAAGCTTTGCGCACAAGGGCAGTCAGCAGGGCGAGAACCGCAAGCTGCATCAGGCCGCGATCCTCGCCGAAGACGGCATCATCAAAACCATTACCGCCGACGGACAGCTTCCGTGCAGAGAAGACGAGGCGGATACGGTGATCGACGCGGAGGACAATCTCGTAACGCCGGGTCTGGTCGATGGTCATACGCATATGGTGTTCGGCGGCTATCGCCAGAACGAGATCCCGCTCAAGCTCAAGGGAGCCGGTTATCTGGACATCCTGCGCGCCGGCGGCGGCATCAACGATACCGTCAAAAAGACACGAGAAGCGAGCTTTGAAGCCTTATACGAAAAAACCGAAGGCTTCCTGGATGAAATGATGGAGCTGGGCGTGACAACCTGCGAAGCAAAGAGCGGCTACGGCATCGACCTTGCGACAGAGGTCAAGCTGCTGGAGGTGCTCAAGGCGCTGAATCAAAATCACCCGATGGATATCGTATCCACCTTCATGCCGGCGCATGTCGTGCTGGCAGACTGGAAGGGCAGAGAAGATGCATTCATTCAGCTGTGCATCGACGAAATGATGCCATATGTGAAAGAGCACGAACTGGCCGAATTTATTGATATTTTTACCGAAGACTCGGTTTTCGACGTGGCGCAGAGCCGCAGGTATCTGGAAGCGGCAAAGAAGCTTGGGTTCGGACTCAAGATCCACGCGGATGAAATCAAGGCGATCGGCGGCAGCGTGTTGGCGGGCGAGCTGCATGCGACGTCCGCAGAGCACCTGATCGTGATCGACGATGCGGGTATGGCATCCATGAGCAAGGGCGGCACGATCGCGATGTGCCTGCCCGCAACCTCGTTTTATCTGGGAGCGACCTTTGCGCCGGCACGCCGCATGATCGACGAATTTGAAATTCCGGTGGCTATGGCGACCGACTTCAACCCGGGCTCCTGCCCATCGCTGAACCTGCAGTTCGTCATCAACCTCGGCTATCTCAAATACCGAATGACCCCGGAGGAGATCCTGACGGCAGTGACCATCAATCCGGCCTGCGGCATCGGTCGCGGCGACACCGTGGGAACGCTGGAAGAGGGAAAACAGGCCGATCTGGTCATCTGGAACGCGCCGAATATGGAAATGCTCTGCTATCGTTTCGGCTCCAATATGGCACTCGCGACAATCAAGAAAGGAATTTTGGTATAAAACATGAAATTAGTAGATATGACAGTGAAAGACTATCTGGATCTTTTGAAGTCGGACGCACCGGCACCGGGCGGCGGCTCCGTGAGCGCGCTTTCCGCGGCGCAGGGCATTGGGCTGGTCGCGATGGTCGCGTCTCTGACCATCGGCAAGGAGCGTTATAAAGATTTCGAAGCGGACTGCGTCGCGGCGAAAGAAGAAGCGGAAGCACTCCTTGACAAGCTGACCGCTGCGATTGATAAGGATACGGAAGCCTTTAATCTGGTGTCCGCGGCGTTCAAAATGCCGAAAGATACCGAGGAGCTAAAAGCGGTCAGAAGCAAGGCGATCGCAGACGCAACGCTCAAAGCAACGGAAGTTCCGTTTGAAACCCTGACGCTCTGCTTAGAGGGTCTGAAAGTAACCACAAAACTCGTCGGCAGATCCAATCCGAACGCAGCATCGGATCTCGGCGTGGCGGCGCTGAACCTTTTGGCAGGCATCAAAGGCGCGTGGCTGAATGTGCGGATCAACCTGCCGGGCGTCAAAGATGAAACGGCAAAAACAGGCTTTGAAGCCGGAGCGGCGATGGTCGCGGAAGCGGAGAAGCTGGCGGCAGAGATCTATGAAGATGTAAAAGCATCGTTATAAGCGAAGCATAAACGAAACGAAGGGAGAACGAAAAATGGCACAGATTATTGAAAGCATTCCGAATATTTCCGAGGGAAGAAGACAAGACGTGATCGAGGCCTGCGTGGATCAGATCCGTACAACGCCGGGCTGCACCCTGCTCAACTATTCCTCCGACCCGAACCATAACCGGACGGTCATCACCTACATCGGCGACGCCAAAGGTGTGGAAGAGGCAAGTGTCAAGCTGGCAAAGAAGGCAGTGGAGCTCATTGACCTGACCAAGCACACCGGTGAACATCCGAGAATGGGCTGCGTGGACGTTATACCGTTCGTACCGGTTAAGGACGCGACCAACGAGGAGTGCGTGGCATTGTCACAGGTTGTCGGCAAGCGGATCGCCGAAGAAGCAGATCTGCCGGTTTTCCTGTATGAAATGTCCGCGACACGTCCGGAAAGAAAAAATCTGGCAACCATCCGCAAAGGGCAGTTCGAGGGTATGGCCGAAAAGGTGCAGCAGGAAGAATGGGAACCGGATTTCGGCGGCAGACGGATCCATCCGACCGGCGGCGTGGTCGCAGTCGGCGCAAGACCGCCGCTGGTGGCTTACAATCTGAATCTCAATACCTCCGATGTACAGGTCGCGAAGAATATCGCCAAGATCATCCGCGAAAAGGACGGCGGTCTAAGATGTGTCAAGGCGATGGGCTTCATGCTTGAGGATCGCGGCATCGCGCAGGTCTCCATCAATATGACCGATTATCGCGTGACCCCGCTTTACCGTGTGACCGAGCTGGTCAAGGCGGAAGCGAGAAGATACGGCGTACAGGTGATCGGTACGGAGGTCGTCGGTCTTTGCCCGATGAAGGCACTGGTAGACTGCGCGGAATATTATCTGCAGATTGAAAACTTTGATTTTGAAGGACAGGTCTTGGAAAATTACATTTTATAGTGTATAATAAGGATTGCCGACGTTTTCGCGGAGGCAATCTTATTTTTTAGCAGGAGACAGTGAATGACGACCAAGGAGTTTTCCAATTCGTTTTCTCTGACCGACGAGATCGCGGACGTTGTACGCGAGCGGATCTTAAGGGGAGAATACGAAATCGGAGAAAAGATCAAAGAAAATCAAATCGCAACCGAGCTTCGCGTCAGCCGTACGCCGATCCGCGAAGCATTCAAGCTCTTAGAAAACGAGGGGCTGATCGATTACATACCGAACCGCGGCTGCTTCGCCAAGGGCTTTACCAAGCAGGACGTCGAAGATATCTACGCCGTGCGGGAAGCGCTGGAGGAGCTGGCGGTACGCTGGGCGGTCGCCCGCATTACGGATGAAGAGGTCGCGGAGTTGGAAGAACAGTGCGACCTGATGGAATTCTACACCCGAAAAAGGGACAAAAAACGGGTTCTGGAAATGAATTCGTCTTTTCACGACGTGATCTACGCATCTGCCAAAAGCCGATTTTTGGCACAGGTGCTCCGATCGTACAAGGACTATATCGACAAGACCAGAAAGTCGATCTTCTATGAACAGTCCTACCTGGAATCCATTCTCAAAGAGCATCGGGCGATCCTGGAGGGCATTCGCGAAAGAAACGAAGAAAAAGCCGTCGCGGCCATGGCAAAGCATCTGGAAAGCTCCCAGAAACGGGCCGAAGCTGTTTGGAACTTAAAATAACGTAAGAAAAATACCGCAAGCAAGTCCGTATACGAAAGACACGACACAAGGGGTACCTATGCGAAAGAGAATGGGAAAGCGAAAGAGAAGAAAACAGCAAGAGCGGAAACTAAGCACTACGAGGTGGATCATGATTCTAGTCTGCGCGGCAGTGTTCCTTTTTTCACTCTATAACATCATCGATATTTTTCAGAAGTACAGCCAGTCTAAGGAAATCTACGACCATGCGGAGAAGACCTACACGGTTACGTCCGAACAGGAAGAGCCGATCCCGCCGGTCATCGATTTCGACGCGCTGACGGCAGTGAACAAGGATGTGATCGGCTGGATCTTTATCGAAGGAACCGATATCAATTACCCGCTGCTCAAAGGCAAAACCAACAAGCAGTATCTGTTCCAATCCTACGAAAAAAAATACGCGGTTGCCGGCAGTATCTTTTTAGATTACCGCTGCAGTGAGGACTTCAGCGACTACAATACGGTCATATACGGTCACAATATGAAGAACGGCACCATGTTCGGCAAGCTCGACAAGTATCTCAAAAAGGATTACCTCGAAGAGCACCCGTATGTGTATATCCTTCTGGCGGACGGAAGCTGGAACAAATACCGGGTCTTTTCCTGTTATCAGGCAGAGGTCGAAGGAGCAACCTACGATCTGCCGACCGATACCAAGAAAAAAATCAAGGCCTTTGTCAGCCTGCTCAAGGAAAAGAATCTGTACGCGCAGGAAGATGACACATCAGACGCGCATCACGCGGCTGCGGACAATGCCGCAAACCGCGTCTATACGCCGACCGGCGAAGATCGGATCCTGACCCTTTCCACCTGCACCGATGACAGCCGCGATGACGTGCGCTTTGTGGTGAACTGCGTGTTGGAAGAGATGGGAACCACAGACAAGTCCTGATCCCTTTTGCCCCGCGTTACGAGTGTAAAAGATTGCGAAGCTTACGAAGCTGTGCCTGAAACCGCTGCGAGATCTGCAGCGGCTTTTTTTTGCTTTGCGCGGGCAGATGCGGAGACTGCTCCATGAAGTAGGCCTGCGAATCAAAAGGAACGGTACTGTGCTTGCGACAGTAGGAACCGTCTGTAAGCAAGGTTCCGGCCTTTGCGGTATCCTGCAGCTGAACCTGCAAAATCCATCGAAGCTCTTCACGGAGCTGCGTGTCATAGACCGGCGCGGCGATTTCGACACGTCGATTCAGGTTGCGCGTCATCAGATCCGCGGAAGCGATATAAAATTTCGCGTTCTCCTTTTTCCCGAATTGATAAATCCGGCTGTGCTCCAGGAAACGTCCGACGATGCTCGTCACATGAATATTCTCGGTATATGTGGGAATATTCGGTAAAATACAGCAAATACCGCGAATGATCAGCTGCACCTCCACGCCGGCCTGCGACGCGGATACCAACTTGTCGATGACCTCACGTTCCGTGACGGAATTCGCTTTGATGCAGATGTAGCCTTCCTTACCGAGCGCGATCTGCCGATCAATCTCGGCAAGCAGCATGGATTTAATGCCAAAAGGCGAAACGCAAAGCTGCTGATAGGTACCATCCAGCTTATTGATCAGCATATTTCGGAAAAAAGCCGCAGCATCCTCTCCAATGGCCTGATTCGCCGTCATCAAACTTAAATCCGTATACATGGCATTGGTTTTTTCGTTGTAATTTCCGGTTCCGATCTGTGTCAGATAGCTTGTCTTATGATGCGAACGCATCGTGATCAGACAGATTTTGCTGTGACACTTAAAGCCCTCCGCGCCATAAACGACCTGACATCCGGATTCTTCCAGCATCTTTGACCAGGCCAGGTTGTTCGCCTCATCGAAACGAGCGCGCAATTCCATCAAGACCAAAACCTCCTTGCCGTTTTCGGCTGCGCGGCACAGCACCTGCGCGATTTTAGAGGAAGAGGCCAGACGATAGATCGTGATTTTAATGGATAGAACCTGAGGGTTTTCGGCAGCTTCGTTTAAGAGACGCAGAAACGGTTCGACCGAATCATAGGGATAAAACAGCAAGCGGTCTTGCTCCCGCACCTGCGAAATCATCGAGCGTTCATGCAGCAGATCCTCAGGCCAGCGTCCGCGATAAGGCGCATAGAGCAGGCGCGAGGACAAATCCTTTGGCAGAGCGGCGATCAGGTCGAACACATAGCGCATGCTCAGCGGACAGATATCCACAAAGACTTGTTGCGTTTCCACACGGACAAGCGTGGAAAGGGTCTCGCGAAAAGAATCCGAAACCGACGCGTTTAACTCCAGACGCACAATGGCCAAATGGTCACGCTGCTTTAAGAGTTTTTTCATCTGAAGACGAAAATCCTCCTCATTATCTTCAAATTTTTCATCATCAAAACTGATATCCGCATTGCGCGTGACTGCGAGAACACAGCTTTCTTTGACTGCGTAGCTGTCAAAAAGTGTGGGGAGCCAGTGCAAAAGAATGTTTTCCGTGCGGATAAAACGTTTTTTGCCGGGAAGAAGCAGAAACGACGGCAGACTACCCGGAAGCGGCACGATACCGATTGCCTTGCGGCCTTTTTTGCTTTCGAGTGATGCTGCGGCATAAAGATGCTTATTGACAAAGTGCGGTACCGGATGATTCGGACCGATTAAAATCGGAGAGAGAATCGGAAGCATCTCTGCCTTAAAAAACCGGTTGACGATTTTTTGCTCTTCAACCGTCAACGCGTTCATGGCAACATCCTGCACGCCGTGATGCGCCAGCTCCTCCATAACCGCGGTATAGATCTGCTTTTTCATTGTGAGCAGACCGGGAATGGTCCGATAGACGTTCTGCAGCTGCTCGTCGGCCGTCCATCCGGTCTTATTGTCTCTGTCATCCGGTGTCATACGCGAAAGATCAAAAAGACTGCCGACACGAACCATAAAAAATTCATCTAAATTGCTGGAAAAAATTGAAATAAACTTCAAACGTTCCAAAGCCGGAACCGCTTTGTCCGCAGCCTCTTCGAGCACGCGCCGATTAAACCGCAGCCAGCTCAGTTCTCGGTTTTGGGTATACTTGTATCGTTCTTGAGAATTCTTTGACATAAATAACCTTCCCTCACGCCGTATTTGCTGATGACCAGTTGCTCAGCCTCAAAAAGATGAAACACATGCTGTAAAATCAGCAGACCCGGGATCATCGTATGGATCCGATCTGCTTCCAGGCGGAGAATCAGGTTACAGGCCTCTTTTTTGCCGCTGCAAAGGAAAGCACAAAGCCCATCGAGCTGTTCTCCGGTTATGCTGTGGCAATCATCCGAAATGTGATAATAGGAACGCGCCAGCTTCAACGCGGCTCTTGCGGTACCGCCGACACCGACAAGCAGCGGGCGCGCAGCGAACGTGTCCGCTGCGCTCGGATCCGACTTAAAGGTTTCAAAGATCGTTTGCCGCAGACGTTTCA
>DJPG01000108.1:17890-22695 GCA_002439735.1 Firmicutes bacterium UBA6418
ATCCGATGATCAAAGGAAACAATTTCTGTGCTGGCTCCGCCGATATCCAAAAAAGCCCCGCTGGTCAGATGAAGCTCCTGCATCGCGCCGGTATAGCCAAACAAGGCTTCGTCTTCCCCGCTGAGGACTTCGACATCGTAGCCGGTCGCGGCATGAATCACGGACAAAGCCTGTCTGGTATTGGAAATATTGCGCAGCGATGCTGTCGCGAAAATACAGATGCGATCGATCTTTAGCGTCTGCAGGATCGCGCGGAACGTTAAAAGACCGGCGCAGGCACATTCGATCCCTTCCGCGGTCAGCTTCCCGTTTTCGACATAACCGGCAAGGCCTGCCATGATTTTTTCACGGAAAAGGATTTTGAAGGACTGCCCCTCGATTTGATAAAGGGTCAGACGCAGAGAGTTGGAGCCGATGTCGATAATCGCCTGCTTCATTCCGCGTCACCGATGACTTCCACGGCTTCGGCTGTTTCTGCGGATGCTTCCGGTGCTTCAGCTTCGGCTGTTTCTGCGGATGCTTCCGGCGCGGCAGCTGCGTCGAGCGGATCCGGCACACGAAAGACCACGATGGCCTTGGCGGAGTTCGTGATAGAAAATGTTACAAATTCCCATCCTTCCTCTGTCAGCTCATTTATTTTTTCCTCTAAGGCAGCCGCCATTTTTTTTGCCTTCGGCGCGTAATCAATCACAACTGTTTTGTAAATCATAGTCAATACCTCCCCTTTGACCTTTTTGACCTGTTATTTTTTGAATGATGCAAACCTGCATACAAAAAAACAAAAAAAGCACTACCTATAAAATACCAAAATACCGTGGGAAATGCTACTGAAAAACAAAAATTTTTTGAAAAAAAGAAGTTAAATTTGCAAAAAAAGAAGAAGCTGCGCGCATGACGACGAAAAATTTACAGAAATATAACATATTTTTTTCCGGAGCATGTCGGAAGAAGCGCGCGAGCGCGCGTATTCTGAAGGTATTCTGAAACCAGAAAAGGGCAAAAAAGAAAAGGTGGAAGAAAGGAGGTATACGCCATGGACGCCATGGAGAAAAAATATAATTTTCGGCTGCGCAAGGACGGATCCTTTCGCGTGCTGCATCTGACGGATATCCAGGAAACCATGTATCCGAGAAAGGATACGGTGCGTCTCCTGCATGCGCTGATCGAGGCCGCCGACCCGGATCTGATCATCCTGACGGGGGATCAAATAAAGGGATATTCGCCGTTATTTCGGCTCCTCGGAGTGCGCGGAGCCAAAATGGCGATGCAATGGCAGGCAGACTGCCTGGAACGCCACGGCATCCCCTTTGCGGTGACGTTCGGAAACCACGACGCGCAGTGTGGGCTTTCCAACGAAGAACAGGCACGCGTCTACCGCACCTTCGCGCACGCGATCTGTCCGAATGAGGGGGTCGGTTCCGGAACCTTCTGTTTAAGCGTGAAAGGGGACGAAGCGCAGGAAGCACTGCGGCTTTATATCCTGGACAGCGGAAACAAAAGAGAGAAAGGCAGATACCTGCCGCCGGATCCAAAGGTGTTAGGCTGGCTCCAAAACACACTCAAGACCTTTGCTGCCGTTCCGTCGGTCGTTTTCCAGCATATTCCGCTGCCGGAATATAAAGAATGTAAAAATGTCAAAATTCAGGAACCGATCTGCAGCCCGGATCAAAATGCAGGGGAGTTCGACATCCTCCGGGAGCACGGTAATGTTTTGGCAGTCTTCTGCGGACATGATCATAAAAATGATTTTTTGGGCGAAAAAGACGGGATCACCCTGGGCTACACGCCATCCTGCGGCTTTGCCAGCTACGGACCCGGCGCGCAGCGGGGCGGAAGGCTGCTCGTCTTCCGGACGAACGCACAAGGTCCGATGACCTGGCAAACAAAGCTCCTGCGTTATTCCGACTTGATTGCGCCGCATACCCGCCATCGCTGGAAGGAATACCTGGACACTCACGTCATGACCTGCTGGCCGCAGGAGAAACAGAGAAAAAAAGAAGAAAAAGCATAAAGTGATAAAAGTGATAAGAAAGAGAAACGGAAAATTAAAATGGAAACACAAAGGAACTTAAAAAAATTAAATTGGAAGCGAACCCTGCTGGTAACACTGCCGTTTGCCGGAGCGCTTGGCTTTTGGCAGGCTTACGACGGTATCATTCCGCTGATCCTGCGGGATACGTTCCATCTCAATGACACGATCGCCGGCGGGGTGATGGCACTCGACAATGTGTGTACGCTCTTTTTACTCCCGCTTTTTGGGAGTCTCAGCGACAAATGTCATACGAAATTCGGAAGACGAACCCCGTTTATCGCGTTTGGCTCTCTTTTGGCGGCGCTCTTGATCCCATTCCTGGCAGTCGCGGATCAAATGAAAAATTTACCGCTGTTTTTTGTAGTGCTCGCGCTGCTGCTGATCACGCTGTCAAGCTATCGGACACCCTGCGTAGCACTCATGCCGGATGTAACGCCGCGTCCGCTGCGGGCAAAAGCGGATGCGTTTAATTCGCTTATGGCAGCGGTCGCGGGTGTGGTCGTGCTGGGAACCATTTCCGTTGCGGTACCGAAGGTTGCGCATCCGGATTATATGCCTGTTTTTTTGATCGTATCAGGCATCGTCGTTCTTTGCACCGTCCTATTCCTGCTGTTCTTCCGTGAAAACACGGCGGTACGGCAAATGCACCGGGAAAGCGTGGCTATGGGAATCCCGGTAGACGAGATTGACGCGGAGGAGACCGGCGGTACGGAAAAGGAAAAGGACTGGATCGTGCGCCGCTCCCTGCTTGCCATCCTGCTGTGCGTGTTCTTTTACTTCATGGCCTCCAACGCCGTTACCTCCGCGTTCAGCAAATACGCCAGTCAGGTCTGGGGCGCGAAGGGCGGGAGCTTTGCGAACTTTCAACTGGTTGCGACGATGGTGACGCTGATTTCCTATATGCCGATGGCGATCCTGTCCTGCCATATCGGCAGGAAACGCACGACCTATATCGGAATCGCCCTGATGTGTCTGGGCGGACTGTGCATTTTCCTGACACCCGGCTATACGCCGCTGGTTTATGTCTGGGTATCCCTCTCCGGCATCGGCATGGGGACGGTGGCAACCACCATTTATCCGATGATCATGGAGATCGCCAGCGAAAAAACAACCGGACGCTATACCGGATATTACTATACCGCGAGCATGTCCGCGCAGATCATCACCCCGATCCTGTCGGGCGCAGTCATGCAGTATATCGGGTACCGCTATTTGTTCTGCTATTCCGTCTGCTGCGCGCTGCTTGCCGCGGTTCCGCTGATCTTTGTGAAAAAAGGAAACACGATCCTTTTGCAGGATCTGGGCAAAAATGCGCAGAACGAGGAAGAAAACGGTTCCGATTCTTGACATTGGCTGTATCTCGTGCTTACGGCTGTGATGTCGCTGCTGATGTTGCTGTGCATGCAGGTCTACGCACGCCTTTTTGCGAAAAGTCAGGACGAGTATCTGCAAAAACGGTTCGACGATTTCAAGCGGTGGCAGGCGGGCCTGCTCAAGGAAGAGGAAGAGATCGAACTGAAAGAAAAGATCGTCTGCGGCATTTGGGTGTTCACCAGACTCGGGGCTGCGATTTTCCTCCTCTGCGCGCTGATCGTCTTTGTGGAGGGGACGCCGCTGGCTTGATGCAAAAAACAATAAGCAAAACTGTTTTGAAGGAACCATCTCGGTAAAAGAGAGGCTCCTTTTTTTGTTCTGTTGATTTGTAGCAAACACTTCTACAAACTATGGTGAATGGATTCTGATGCGGAAGAGTTGCGTATATTCTTTTTAGACTATGGCATAAAATATACACAAATGAATTGAAAAAAATTTTTGTATTTTGTATATGGTCCCCTTTTTGTAGAAGCAATTACTGCAAATCGTTAAGGCCACCACATAATAGGATTGTCGAAGAGATAAGTAAAAAGGTGATGGTTTTGTGCCTACCATATCAATGTTTCGAGGCATTAAGATTACAATGTATTGGGCAGATCATATGCCGCCGCATTTTCATGCGACTTACGGCGGGGAGGAAGTCATTGTTTCCATTCGGGACTTGGAAGTACTGGAAGGTACATTCCCAAGCAAGCAATTAAAAATGCTGCTTGGATGGGCGGCAATCCGCCAAGACCAGTTGATGGATAACTGGGAATTGGCAGTCAAAAAACAAGAACTGTTTGCTATTGAACCGCTGAGATAAACTACACCATAAGGAAAGGTCGTGAGATCATGGGGAAAAACATAGAGTACTATCTCTCAAAGGGATACGAACCTAACATGGCGGCATATTTTGCTTCCGGACGACGACGGATCACGAAAGTCGTTCCCCAAAGAAATTTCACATTACTTTTAAGCTTTGATAATGGGGAAACAAGACTATATGATGTTCACCCTTTGATCGAACCGAAAACGGTATTTGCATGTTTACAGGATTGGAATATTTTTCGCAGGGTATATCTGGATGAGGACCACAGTGTGGCTTGGGATATTGATCCTAATATAGACAGCAGAGAAAAATGGGACAATCAGTTGGATTTGTGCCCAGATAGTTGTTATGTGGATAGTGTCCCATATCAAGCAGGTACTCTTCTATCTGCGGAGTAAAGAGTTAAAAATCGTTCCAAAGGAATCGCCTCGTCAAAGGAGCGGTTCCTTTTTTGGTATGACGGGCATGCCGTTCGTCTGTGGTGAAAGTCCACACCTCTTCCAAAAACTTTCGAGACAAGATAAAGGCAATGGAAATTCACAAGAGGTATGAAGGGAGACCTTCCCGTACGGTTCCGTGAGAAGTTTG
>DJPG01000108.1:22804-25030 GCA_002439735.1 Firmicutes bacterium UBA6418
CCTTGCAAAACATTTTTGTATATGTTATCATATACCACAAGCGAAAGGAAACTGCACAGTATGAAATTGTGTGAACTTTGGCTGGTTTAGCGGCATTAACAGAGATAGACAAGTCGAAGATTTTGTAGAACTTAGTTCTACAAAATCATTGATAAAAGAAACGGTCGTCAGAAGGCGGCACGAAGATTACCATGAAGGTAGTGCGATCACAAGCGCTGTTTTTGTGGTTTTTTGTTTTTGGAAGAAGGGAGACCTGTATCGTCTGAAACGGAAACGAAGAGGACAGACAGAAGACAGAATGGAGGCCAAAGAGATGACATTACAGGAATTTTTTGCGGAAAATCCGAAGGCGGCGATCGCGTTTTCGGGCGGGGTGGATTCTTCCTATCTGCTACGCGAGGGACTGCGGCTTGGGAAGGACATCAAGGCATATTACGTAAAAAGCCAGTTCCAGCCGGAGTTTGAGCTTGCGGACGCGAAGCGTCTGGCGGAAGCGCTGGGAGCGAATATACAGATCATGGACGTGGACGTGCTACAGCAGGAGGCTGTGGTTCAAAATCCGCCGGATCGCTGCTATTACTGCAAGCAGGCAGTATTTGGCGCGATTCGCGCAGCTGCGGCAGCGGACGGCTATCCGGTGATTCTGGATGGTACCAACGCGTCGGATGACGCAGGCGACCGACCGGGCATGAAGGCACTCACAGAGATGCGTGTGCTGTCGCCGCTGCGCCTTTGCGGGCTGACGAAGGATGAGATCCGCAGGCGTTCACGGGAAGCCGGGCTGTTTACCTGGGATAAGCCGGCGTATGCCTGCCTGGCCACGCGAATTCCGAGCGGCATGCGGATCACCGGAGAGCTTTTGGCCCGGGTCGAGGGCGCCGAAGGCGCGCTGTTCGCGCTGGGGTTTACGGACTTTCGGGTGCGCGTGCGGGAGGGCGGCGCGCTGCTGCAGTTTAACCGCGCGCAGATGGAAGAAGCACGCGCGCGCCGCGCGGAGATCGAGGAGAAGCTGAAGCCGTGGTTTCCGGTATTATTGCCGGATTGGGAGGTGCGTTGATGGAACAGTATGAAGTAAAGGAGATGCTCACGCAGGTCGCGGCCGGGAGCGTGAGCGTGGAGGCGGCGCTCGCCAAGCTGAAACGCGCGCCGTTTGAAGATATCGGGATTGCTTCTCTGGACGCGCACCGCGGGATCCGGCAGGGCGCGTCGGAGGTGATCTACGGCGCGGGTAAAACCGCGGAGCAGATCGTAAAGATCGCGGAGGCGCTGTGGAATGGCGGGCAGCAGACGATCCTCATCACCAGAATGGACGCGGAAAAGGCGGAGACGGTAGCACACGGGCTGACGGCAGGCATCCCGTTCACCTATTTTGCCGAGGGGCGCATCGGTCTGATCGGAAAGAAAGCCGCGCCGCGGCGCGAGGGTTATATTCTGGTGGCGACCGGCGGGACCAGTGATATTCCGGTCGCTGAGGAGGCGGCGCTGACCGCCGAGATCCTCGGCAATCACGTGCGCCGCGTGTATGATGTCGGCGTTGCGGGTCTGCACCGGCTGCTCGCGCATCTGGACGACATTATGAACGCGCGGGTCGTGATCGCGATCGCCGGGATGGAGGGCGCGCTGGCCTCCGTGGTCGGCGGTTTAACGGACGCACCGGTGATCGCGGTGCCGACCAGTGTCGGCTACGGCACGGCGCTGGGCGGCGTGACGGCGCTGCTGTCGATGCTCAATTCCTGTGCCAGCGGCGTCAGTGTGGTCAATATCGACAACGGTTTTGGGGCCGGTTATCTGGCCGGACAGATCAACAATATGGAGGATTAAACGGATGAAAACCTTATATATCGAATGTGCCATGGGCGCGGCGGGTGACATGCTGACCGCAGCCCTTCTGGAGCTGGTGCCGGACAAGGCGGCCGCGCTGGCCAAGCTGAACGCCATGGGGATCCCCGGGGTTATTTTTGAGGCAGAGCCGAGCCAAAAGTGCGGCATCACCGGCACGCATATGCGCGTGCGGATCCATGGAGCCGAAGAGAGCGCAGTGTCGTGCGGCCACGAGCATGCACGTTGCCATGACGATGCGCACACGCATGACCACGCGCACCATCACCATCACGATCATGGCCACCATGAGCATCACGACCACGAGCACGGCCATGAACACCATCACGATCATGGCCATGACCATGACCACCCTGACCATGACCACGCGCATCACCACGAACATGG
>DJPG01000108.1:25088-42189 GCA_002439735.1 Firmicutes bacterium UBA6418
CACGAACATGGTCATGATGATGAGCACGCGCATCACCATGAGCATCATGGCATGGCACAGATCCGCGCGTTGATCGCGGGACTTGCGGTTTCGGAGGCGGTAAAAGAAAAAGCGCTGGCGGTCTATCAGACGATCGCGGAGGCAGAGTCCCGGGTGCATGGCGCGGAAGTCGAGCAGATCCACTTCCATGAGGTCGGTTCGATGGATGCGGTGGCAGACGTGACTGCGGTTTGCCTTTTGATGGAGCTGCTGGATCCGGAGCAGACAATCGTTTCGCCGATCCATGTCGGCAGTGGCAACGTCTGGTGCGCGCATGGCAGACTGCCGGTGCCGGCGCCTGCGACTGCGCTGATCCTGACCGGTATGCCGATCTACGGCGGCAGTGTGCAGGGAGAGCTCTGCACGCCGACCGGCGCGGCGCTGCTCAAGACGTTCGCGGACAGGTTCGGCCCGATGCCGCCGATGACGGTTGCCAGAACCGGTTATGGCATGGGTACGAAGGATTTCGCGCAGGCGAACTGCGTGCGCGTGATGCTGGGCGAATCATTCACGATGGATGGAGCGGCCGCGGGACAGTACCACCCGAACCACCCGGCGGATACTGCTGCGGTGGCCGCCGGTCAGGCAGCAGGAGCGGCCGCGCAGGAGGGCAGAATCACGGAGATCGCCTGCAATCTGGACGATATGACCGGTGAGGAGATCGCCTTTGCCGCAGAGCGGATCCTGGCGGCAGGCGCGCTGGATGTGTTCACAGAACCAATCTACATGAAAAAAGGACGCCCGGCGGTCAAGCTGACGGTGCTCGCGAGGACCGGAGAGGAAGAAAAACTGGCCGGAGAGATTTTTCGCCATACGAGTACGATCGGCGTGCGCATGCACACGGATAAACGGTATGAGCTGGCGCGGCGCAGCGAGCAGCGGGAAACACCGCTCGGCACGATCGAGGTCAAGATCTCGGAGGGCTTTGGCGTGCGCAAGGAAAAAATCGAGTTTGAATCCTTGAGACAGCTTGCGGCGGCAAGCGGCAAAACTCTGGCGGAGGTGCGGGCAATCCTCGCACAGACCCAGCCATAAGGGCAGCGCAGGCGGCCAAACAATCGTTGCAGACGAGACGAAGCGGCGCGTGTGAGGCGCATATAGCTTGTGCCCAAAAGGACGATTCGTGCATGGAGAGAAGACGAAACCGGAGAGAAATCGTAAAACGGAGAAAGGAAACGGCAGCATGCGGCGGCAAACGAGCATCCAAACTGCATATGTATGGCGAAAAGCACTGGAAATGCTGCTGATGCTGCTCGTTCTTTCGGTGGTGGTCTTTGTGCTGGCAAGGCTGGCGCCCGGAGATCCGCTGCGAGCCTATTACGGCGACGGACTGGAACGGCTGAGCCAGGCGCAGCAGGAGGCGGCGCGCGAAAGGCTCGGTCTCAACGATTCGCTGACGGTGCAGTATCTGCGCTGGGCGGAGGGCGTGCTGCGCGGCGACTGGGGGATTTCGTTTCAGTACAAGCAGCCGGTGACGGCGGTCATCGGGCAGATGTGGCAGAACACGCTGCTGCTCGGCGGGCTTTCGTTTGGGCTGACCTTTTGGCTGGCGGCCGCGCTCGGCAAATTCTGCGCCCTGCATGAGGGTAGCCTCGCGGATCGCGGGATCTGCAAGGTGGGGACGGTGTCCGGCTGTATCCCGGCGTTTTTTTTGGCGCTGATGCTGATCCTGATCTTTGCGGTAAACCTCAAGCTGCAGCCGGTCGGCGGCGCGTACGATCACGGGGAGAGCGGCAATGTGCTGAACCGCGCGCTGCATCTGATCTTGCCGACGGCGGTGACGGTGCTGGAGCATCTGTGGTATTACGCGTATCTGATCCGCAACAAGCTGGCGGAGGAGACACGCAAGGACTATGTGCTCCTGTGCAAGTCGAAGGGCATGTCGGCGCGGGAGATTCTCAACCGGCATTGCATGAAAAATATCTTGCCGACGCTGGCGGTGATGATGGCGTCGGCTCTGCCGCATATTCTGTGCGGCACGTATGTGGTGGAGACGGTTTTCGCCTATCCGGGGCTTGGCAAGCTCAGCTTTGAGAGCGCGATGTATCAGGACTACAACCTGCTGACAGCGCTCTGCCTGCTGACCGGAGCGGTGGTTTTTTCCTTCCAGTTTCTGGCGCAGGTACTCGGCGAGTGGATCGACCCACGCATGAAAGCAGAGGCGAAAGGGGGTCTTGCGGATGCGTAGGCTGCATAGAAAAGGCTTCCCGCGCGCGGCTCTTGTGATCCTGCTTCTGATCGTGACAGGCTGCAGCTTTGCGGCGTGGTTCACGCCGTATGATGTTTCGGTCATGGACGGGCAGGCGATCAGTCTGGCTCCTTGCCGGGCGCATCCTTTCGGAACGGACAGTCTGGGACGCGATCTTCTGGCGATGATTTTGTACGGCGGGAGGCTTTCGCTGTATATCGGCGCGCTGAGCGCGTTGCTGTCGAGCCTGCTGGCGGTCGTCTACGGCGCGGGCAGCGGACTGGCGCCGCAGTGGGCGGATACCGCGCTCATGCGCTTTTGCGAGCTTCTGATGAGCCTGCCGTCGCTGATCCTCGTCCTGTTTTTGCAGGCGATCTGGGGGCAGCCGTCGCCGTCCTCGATCGCGACCGTGATCGCGCTGACGGCGTGGATGCCGCTGGCTAAGCTGGTGCGTAGCGAGGTGCGGCAGATCCGGGAGAGTGATTACATCCTCGCGGCGAAGATCATGGGCGCTGACTTTGCCTATCTTCTGCGAACACATTTGCTGCCGAATCTGATCTCTCCGGCGATGTTCATGGTGGTCAGCAGCTTCGGACAGGCCATCATCGCGGAGACGACGCTGAGCTTTT
This sequence comes from Firmicutes bacterium UBA6418, assembly GCA_002439735.1. Lineage (GTDB taxonomy): Bacteria > Bacillota > Clostridia > Peptostreptococcales > Anaerovoracaceae > CAG-238. The sequence goes on from DJPG01000108.1 coordinate 27,945, forward strand.
TGGGGCTGGGGCTGCCGGTCTCACAGGTGTCCTGGGGGAGCCTGCTGTCGCTATCCAAGAACGCGCTGCTGTCCAACCAGTGGTGGATGATCCTGCTGCCGGGACTTGTGTTGATCACAACGCTAGTCTGCATCACCGAACTGGGCGAGTACGTGCGCTTTCGCAACAACCGCCTGCAGAGTAACCTGTGATGTCCGGGCTGATGCCTTGGCATTGCGACTGCTTTTGAATTGACAAAAAATGAATTGGAGAACTACCATGCGAACCATACAAAAACATACAAGAACGAAGATATTTTCCCGGGTGCTGCTGATCCTGCTGCTGGTGTGCCTCTTGACCGGATGCGGCGCAAGCGATCAGGGAGACAGTGAGGGCGGACAGAGCGTACTGCGTTACGGCAGCGGCGACTATACGGCGATCAACCCGGCGCTGTATGAGCACGGCGAGATCCATGCGCTGCTGTTCGCGGGGCTGACGGCGCACAACGAAAAGAACGAGGTCGTGCCGGGGCTGGCGGAGAGCTGGAGCTTTGACGAAAAAACCTGCACGTATACCTTTTCCCTTAGAGAAAATCTCACCTTCCACGATGGTGAGCCGCTGACTTCCGCGGACGTGAAGTTTACGCTGGAGGCGATCCTCGATGAGAAGAATGGGTCGGAGATCATTTCCAATTACACGGACATTGCGGAGATCATCTGCCCGGATGAGCGGACGGTAGAGATCCGCCTGACGCAGCCGAATGTGGCGTTTCCGGACTATATGACGATCGGGATTTTGCCGCAGCATTTGCTTGCGGGTGAGGATCTTACGACCAGTGATTTCAATCAGCATCCGGTCGGCGCGGGGCCGTATCGGCTGACGGAATGGGATATGGGGCAGAGCATCACCATGGAACGCTTTGACGACTATTACGGCGGGCAGCCGCAGATCGAGAAGGTGATCTTTGTGATCGTGCCGGACAGCGACGCGCGGGCGATGCAGCTGGCAGCCGGAGAGATCGACATGGCGCAGATCACGCCGAAGGCTGCCGCGCAGTTTGCGGATGATGAGAATATCCGGGTCTATCAGATGGAAACGGCGGACTATCGCGCGATCGCTTATAATTTTGCTAACCCATATTTTGAACGACACCCGGAGCTGCCCAATATCCTGAGCTACGCGATTGACCGCGAGGCGATTGTAAACGGTGTGCTGCTCGGACAAGGCGAGGTAGCGTATTCCCCGCTGCAAAAGAGCGCGTACTGCGCAACGGACATGGAGACCTTTGCTTATGACCCGGAGAAAGCAGAACGCTTGCTGGCCGAAGCGGGCTGGTCCAAGGGAGCTGACGGCTATTACCAGAAGGACGGGGAACGTCTGGCGTTTACGATCGCGGCGATGGCAGACGACCAGGTGCGTGTGGATATGGCGGCGATGTGTGCCAGCCAGCTGCAGCAGATCGGCGCGGATGTCCGTGCGGAAACCCGGCAGAGTTTAGACTGGGCCGGTCAGGAGGCCTGCATCATCGGCTGGGGCAGCCCATTTGACCCGGACGATCATACGTATAAAATTTTCACAACCGATGCGGGTGACAATTACACCGCCTATTCCGACGCGGAGGTCGACCGGCTCCTTGCAGAGGCCAGACATACCGAGGATACCGCGGCGCGGACGGAGCTTTATCACGCGTTTCAACAGCGGCTGACGGAACATTTGCCGTATACCTTCCTCGCTTACGTCGACGCGGACTACGCAATGAAAACGAATATCCACGGCATTACCGAAGATACGGTGCTCGGACATCACGGCGTAGGCGTCTTTTGGAATATCGCGCAGTGGACGATCACGTAAGGCGCGTTACCGGCGCGGCACCGGACGCGAAGCGCGAAGAACGAAGCGTCTGGTGCGGGTCGCATCTGGTGCAGACTGCGCAACGAGCAGACAAAGGAAATCTTCATACAAAAGGAACCGCAAGGATGAAACAGGCGACAAACGGACAAACGAATATTTTGGAGGTACAGGAACTGCAGCTGGCGTTTTTGGGCGCGAACGGGCGCGTGGAGGCACTGCATGGGGTGAGTCTGTCCGTCGCGGCGGGCGAGATCGTCGCGCTGGTCGGGGAGTCCGGATCGGGAAAGACCGCGCTGTGCCGGGCGGTGCTCGGACTGCACGCCAATCACGCGGTGATCGAAAAGGGGCGGATATTGCTTGCCGGACGCGATGTCTCTGCATTGACAGAAGCCGAGTGGTGCGCGCTGCGGGGGCGCGTCGCGTCCATGGTCTTTCAGGATCCGATGTCGGCGTTTGATCCGGTCTATCCGATCGGGGCGCAGATCGCGGAGGTGCTGCTTCTGCATCCGGAGTGCCTTGCGGCGGCGGGGCCGGGTAGCGGGGCAAGCGGCGCAGGCGGCGGGCATTCTTTGCAGACAGGATCGCTGCTCCTGCGGCGACGAACACGGCGGCAGGAGCAGCGGCGCAGAGCAGAGGCTGAGGCGGTCGCTCTGCTTGGCAGGTTGGGGTTTGACGAGCCGCAAAGGCGCGCAAAGCAGTATCCGCATGAATGCAGCGGCGGGATGCTGCAGCGGGCCGCGATCGCGCTGGCGATGATCGCCGAACCGCAGCTTTTGATCGCGGATGAACCGACGACGGCGCTGGACATCGAAACGCAGCAGGAGATCATGCGCCTGCTGCGTGAGACTTGTGCGCAGCAGAGCTGCAGCATGCTCTTTGTCACCCATGATCTGGGGCTTGCGGAGCAGATCGCGGATCGCATCGTGGTGATGAAGGATGGGCTGATCGTGGAGGAGGGGCAGACGGCGCGCATTTTTGCCTGTCCGCAGCATGCCTACACGAAGAAACTGCTCGGCTACGCAGCCTACGGCAAGGGAACTTCGCACCACCACGGTCGGGTCGGGGCTTCGGAGCAGGGGAGCGTGTCGACAGACACGCTGCTTTCCGTCCGCGGACTCTCCAAGAGCTTTCCGATCGATCGGCATACGCGCAAATCGGTACTTGCCGATGTGAATCTGCAGATCCATCGCGGCGAAATCGTCGGTTTGATCGGGCCGTCCGGCATCGGCAAGTCCACGCTGGCGCGCTGTATCATGGGGATCTGCGCGCCGGACAGCGGGGAGGTGATCGTGCGGGAGGGCGTGCGCATGCAGATGATTTTTCAGGACTCTGCGGCGGCTTTCAACCCGCACAGAACAATCGCGCAGAGCATCGCGGAACCGCTGGTACTCACGGCGAGGCGGCAGCGGCGGATCGGTGCGGGAGCCGCCGGCAAGCTTAGCAAGGCTGCCCTGCGCAAGCGGGTGCTTGCTGTGATGCAGCAGGTGGAGCTTGATCCGGCGCTTGCGGATCGCCATCCGTATGACCTTTCCGGCGGACAGAGGCAGCGGGCCGCGATCGCGCGAGCCTTGATAACCAAGCCGGATCTGATCCTCTGCGATGAACCGATCTCATCGCTGGACGTCAGTCTGCAGGCCGACATGATCCACCTGCTCAAAAAGCTGCAGGAAGAACACGGTCTCAGCCTGCTTTTGATTTCGCACGACCTGCCGATGGTAGAGCATATCAGCGACCGGATCGTGAAGCTGTGATGATGAGGCGCTGCAAAAAGAGGCTCTTCTGCAGCTTCTTTTTTTTGATCAACTTTATCTTGCATCGGTAGCCTTTCGTGATTATAATGGAAACATGGGTGCTGCCATAACGGTAGGCGGTTAGTCCTTCAACAGAGGGACTGTGACCCTCTGATTACATAGAAACCTGTAAAGGAATCCACCGGAAAGGAGGGCTAAGCCAATGAGTATTGTTGACTTTATTGCAGTAGTGAGCTTCGGCTTAACCTGCTTTATTTTCGGATATACATTAGGCAAGGATAATAACAAGCCACAAAAATAACCGCCCTGTCTGCAAACTAAGCGGTTATCTTTGATAATCTAAACAGTAAAACGGACTAACCGTCTATCGGTAGCACCTTTCTTATAATCATATTAACATGCATACTAACAAATGTCAAAATATTTTCAGAAACTAAAATTTAATTTTTGCCTTTATGAGTGACCACGATTCTGGTGTCAGCTTCTCCTTCCAGATCACGGCATCATCGACCGCTTTCATATAGATGAAATCAACCGAATTTTCCTGTCTGAGGAGCAGATCATTCACATCATTTGCAAGATGATTGTTATTCAGATCATCAAATAAGGCTGCATAAATCGCTGTTTTTACTGTGATTTCATACGCTTTTGCGTAGAACTCTGTTCTTGAAATGAGTTTTAAGTAGCAGAAATATGTTTCCTGCTCATATTTCAGTTTCTCGTATAAATCATCAAACATTTTCTAAACCTCCTATTCGTGTTTTCCGTTTCCCAGGATATAACCGTCTGCAGTGTACATGTAGTATGTGTTCCATGCAGTTCCGGCACGTGCGCTCCAGGAATCCGATGATAGATTGACATTGAGATTGATCGTCGTTATGTTTCCCGAAGAATCTCTGGCTTTTATATTTGTAATACCTCCATAGCAGTAAATAAGCGGATTTACGCTTAATCCATTTAATTGTGTCCGGAGATGGCAATGCACACCTGTTGAATTTCCGGTGCTTCCGGCATACGCAATCTGCTGACCGGCAGCCACCTTCTGACCAACCGCTATATTGGCAAATGAATTGTTATGCATATATGTATGCACAAGCGTACCATCTTTGGTCTGAGTGGATATAGATACATAATTCCCCATCGATGAACTATATGCCTTGGCTGTCACCGTACCTTCTGCAATAGCATATACCGGCTCATTGGCTCCTACATTAAAATCAATGCCAAGGTGATCTCTCGATGCAAAACTAACATTTGGTTTCCTCCGTCCGAAAAAAGAGGTAACCTCTACATGGCTGGAGTCTACCGCCCACAAAAATTCTCCATCTGATATCATACTTGCATCAATCATAACCGCGCTGGCTTCAAGCTTCGACGCCCATTGCGAGCCATAATTTTTTGTACCATAACGTCCGCCTTTGCTGTTTGAAAATTCCGTTGAAATATCGAGCGTCCATTTTTTGTATCCCTTTTTCCTACTCCAATCTAAAAAGCCAGATCCGTAATTGTACCCCTGAGCAACCATTGTCAACCCATCAATATCCGATGGATCTGTCACATTCCATTTCTTAAGCAAATCATAAAAAACCCTTGTACCAACATCGATAGATCTTTGAGCATCTGACCATTCAGCAGGCATCTCTTTATTCCAATAACTGCCGGCTTCCTTGCACTGCATCACATCGCCATTTACACCGGTTGCATCTGCTTTTCCTCCGGATTCCTGGTATATCGTTGTAAGTATCGCATCTACGAATAACGTTAAATCTACTCCACTATTTGGATCATTATTCGCAGCACACCGTTCTGTTACAAATGTTCTCCATTGCTCCACATCCGCCGGAAAATTTGTTGACAATATATAATTTTCGCTTTGCTGATTTTTCGATCGATTTATGTTTTCTATATTATTGGTGAATAACATAATAACCACAACTATGATCGGAATCAAAACACATAAATAAATTGCAAACGGGGCAAGAAGTATTCGCAGAAAAGCCAATGCTGCCTTAACAGCCAGTTTGAATATTTTTATAATTCCGGACACCAACGCACGAATACCAGCTTGTCCTGCAGCTTCAACCATGTTTGAAGCATCACCGGATGAAACTACCTGTACGATCCGCTTTGTTCGAACAAACTGTTTTAATGCATCTTTTCCTATATTTCGCCGTTTCCTCGTTGAAATACGAATGCCATGTTTGTTTGCTTCGTTGATCTGGCGGAATGTAGAATCTGCTTTTATCCCATATTTCTGTTTTTCTACTGTGCTTATCACAGATTTTTGTTGAGCAATCTGGCGGATTGCCGACGAATTACCGGATACAACATCCTGATCCGACTGCTTTTGCAGATTCTGATTGCCCCATTTCTTTAATACTTCCTTTTTCTCGGTCTGGGCATTCTTTTGTGCATTCGAGCGTCTGGCTGACTTTGCATTTTCCAGCTGCTTTTTATTGTTATTCGCAACATGTTGTCGAATATTCGAAGATAAATCATCTGTAGCTTCTTCTTTGTCCTTTTGAATTTGTATAAAACGAACATTATCTGAAGCTAATTCAATCGCAGCATTTTCAGCAGTCCATACTACGGAAGATGGAGCCTCATGCACAATCTGTTTATTTTCTGCGTCAATTCCATGATTTTCTTCCGGCATTTTCATACCTCCAATCACTGCTGAGCAGCAAACATAGGTGTTCTCTCTGCATCACGATGAAAGTTCTTATCAAACAGTCGAAAAAGCTCCGTACCCGGTTCAAGCATCAACGATGCCGGTATGATCACAGGACCACACCGAAGAAGCCCTTTTGCGCATCCGCTTTCTTTTGTGCAATATTTTATCAGTTCCTTTGAAAGTCCAAGCTCCTGCTCAAGCTTCACAGCTGCACCTGGCTGCTGCTTCAGAATCAGAACAAACTCCGAATTATCAAGCATTGCCTTTGTTGTATCATTCAAAAGCACATCCGTAACATTCTGTGTCATTGCTGTACAAATACCTCCGAGCGATCGCACAAGCATCCAGAGCGACTTGATATACTGCTGAGAGTAGTCCGTATGCAGTACCTCATGAAACTCATCGATATAAAGCCATGTAGCCCTTCCGGCTTTTGCATTCTGCATAATTCGCTCTTTTACACACTCAAGCATTACAAGCATTGACACGTCCCGGAGATTTTTTCCCATATCCTTTAATCCAAACATAAAAAGCCGGTTGCCGCCTACCTGCACATTCGACTGCTGGGCAAATATATTAAAGGAACCATGCACAAACTGATCAAGTGCCCATTGCAGATCAACCGCCTCCGGTTCCTCGATCTTGCCTAATGCTGCGTGCAGATCTGTCAATGTCGGCATATTTCCTGTTAAGGCTGATTCATTATAGATATATTTGAGTGCCTTGTTAACAATTGAGCTTTCCTTTGCGGATAGCGGCTCACGCTTACACGTTTCTACAAGCGAATTAACCAGCTCTGCTTTCTCGTCCGCGATATTTGATCGCGAGCCATCATTAAAGTATTCCAACGGATTATAATGGCTTGGACTATTCGCTGATACATTCACATATCCTCCTCGAAGCCATGCACACACATCTTCATAGTCATTTTTAGGATCAATTACAATAATATCGTCATTTGTGTTCAAAAACACCTGCGTCATCTCAAGTTTACATGCGGTTGTCTTACCGGATCCCGTCTCACCGAAGTAAAATGCGTGTGGATTCACAAGCTTTTTCCGGTTTGCCAGGCACAAGTTCTTCGATACGAGATTGGTTCCATACCACATCCCCCCCGGCATAGCAAGTTCCTGTACATTGAAAGGAAATAACGCTGCAAGACTTTTGGTCTGCAGGTTTCGCCCATTGCTGACCTGTCGCACGCCGATCGGCAGGATTGTATTCAGAGCTTCCTTCTGCTTCATATACGAATAATCGAAGATGCAGCTTAAATTCTTGGCAGTCTGGATTACAAGATCGCAGTCCTTTTTGAGTTGCTCCAGATTATCCGCTACCACGCAGATATTCATCTGCGTATAGAAGAAATGCTGATCCTGTTCCTGCTTTTCTTTGATTAAAGTTTCGATCGTGTCCTTCTCCATCTTTACGGAAAGAGAAATATCTGAAGAAAAATCCATCTGCTTCACTCTTGTTTTGTTCTGCTTCCGGATACGTTCTTCGATGCCAAGATAGATTGATTTCAACATATCATCGACATCCTTGTCCGATATCGGAGAGTTATCGATGGTGTAAATCATTTTAACCGGCAATTTAGACAATTCTACAATGAATCGATCTGTCAGTTTCCCCGGAAGCTGCTTCAGGTACAGACAGGAACAAACCTTATTGTCCGTCTTAAAATATGTTTCTGCAGAAAAATCCAGCCGAGTATTGATAATCGCATCCTTGAAATCAAATCCTTGCGCAACGGCATTTTTGAAGTTGAACTGAAAATACTCCTCGTTTCCAAAGCGATAGAAATCATGCAGAATACGAAGTCTCTCCGTCGCATCCAAAGGTGTCAGTGTACTTCCGATTTCTCGAAACGCTGTAATCATAGAGTTTTCAAGCGTTGTAAAGTATGCTTTCGCATTTTCATAGGAATTTGACACATCGTAACGTACAGTGATGTACATTTCCTGCTCAATGCCCTGTCTGCCGGCTGTAATGCATTTCTCAATGCTCTCGTTGAAATAATCCCGGTACACATCGTATTCGTCCAACTTCTTATGCAACAGGATCTGTTCACGCAACGTAGCCATGTTCTTATTTTTGTTGTTAAAAGTAATCTTAAAAGGTGCCGAGTTACTATTCAGCCACCGGCACCAGCTCTCCAGGATTGCAATCTGTTCATCCACAGATGCAGTCGCATAATTGATATCCGAAAACTTATATGTTTTAGTGAAAATTCCTCCTCGACCAACTTCAAAAATTCCATTTTCGGATATTGCCTTGATTTCAACAAGGTCCTGCACGGATTTCGGTGCTGCCACGCGAAAATCGTCACATTTCTTGTAAATCATCCATTTATCCATTCTGTTCCTCCTGTTTTTTTGCATCAAAAAAGGCGGGATGTAAAACTTTATGTTTTACATTCCACCTATTCGGTAATTATTCCCAAATTTGAATTTAACTCCAACGCATCAAATTTTATAATCCGCGCACCGTGTTTATATAATCCTGCCGTTGGTCTACAACGGCATATACAACCACTTTTTTATTCTTCTCATCGATTTTGTAAAAAATTAAAACCTTTTCTAAAATAAGGACCTTATATCCTTGTCTTCTAAGAACAAGATATCCTGGATTCGTTCCAATATATGGATTATCCCCCAATCCAAGAATATGTTTTTCGATATCATCAAGTTTCTCAAGAGCTACTGCATTTCCAAAATTCTGCGCAACATACAAGATTATTTTTCTAATACCTGCATCTGCAGTATCCGTCCTTATTACCTCATACTGCATGCTTACCCCTCCTGAAGCGTTTTTCTCAAATCAGCAAATGTTTCAGTTATTGAAGCAACTCTGCCATTTTTTACGTCATCTTCTGCCTCCGCTAATATTTCCAACAATTCTATTCTGGCTTTCATGTTTTTATATTCTTCATATGAAATCGCAACTGTATCACCTCTGCCGTTTACTGTAATAATCACTGCTTCTTTATTTTCCTTACACTGCTTTGATATTTCAGTATAATGATTTCGCAAATCAGCAGATGGTCTTATTGATTCTTGCAACGCTATCATAATATGCACCTCCATATATATTATATGTATATTATATCTTAATTTGCATATATCTTCAACATTTTTTCATTCACATCTGTATAGAACAGAGGCAAATACCTAAGTTTATATTTCTCGTCTATCATTGACTGTCTCCCTCAGCTTGGAAAACATCTCTTTGTGGGTGTACCTATCAGTTGTTTCTTCCGCCATCTTGTCTGCAACATCCAGTGCATCCTTTCCCCAACAAATTCGATATTCATAATGCGCTTCGCTTATATAGAAATATATTTCCCTTACGACGAATCCTTTATCTTCTAATTTTTTAATCGTAGCTTCATCTAAACTATCTACAAGTAGCTCTACAGATCCGTTTCTTGCGGCTCTCAATAATGTGTCCGCTATAGATTTCTCTTTTTTTTGTGAGATACAACTTATCTCATACAGTTCTTCCGCGCTCATCAGCTCCATCAATTACATCTCCTTTCATGTTTTTATATTCTTCATTCACATCCATACATCAATCCACATGCTCATGATCCGAAACATAATAAAATACATTTTTGCTTTGCTGGTTCTTTCTCTTCTCCTTATAATATTCGAAGAAGTCCAAACCATTTTTCTTAAAAATTCCAATGTATCCCGGCACAACAACCAGCAGCGCACAGATAATGCCATTTAATGAAGAATTAAGTTTTCCTCGAAGTACGATTGTAAAAACGATTGCAATTATGAATGAAATCGCAATGCATAAATACTGCCACCATTTTCGCCCGCCGAGCATGTTTTTGTTTAGATCCTGCGGATCCGTATTGATTGGTAATTCCATAACATCCTCCTATCTGCCTAATATGTAGGCTGAAAACTGTTCTACCTTTTTAACTCCTCCCGTACACAAGAAGATTGGGAAGAGGAATTGTAATATCGTAAAGAACACGCCGGACCATGTGAATGCCGGATATAGTTTTATAGATACAGTTTGTTCTTTCAAATCGTCTGAACTAATAGTTTTGGCTAAATCAGTAAACAAGGAAAATAAATCGTCAGACGCTTCCAGCACATCGCCATCGGATGTTACTACGCAGCCATATTTGGTAACCGCCTTGTCGCGCCCCTTGCCATTGCAAAGATCTTTAACTGATTGGCTTATGTTATCTTTCTGCTCTTTTAATATACTGTTTGCGGTCGAAGTATCTCCTGATATGGATACAAGCAGATAGGCTAGCTCCGCCCCATTCACCGTCATAGACTCCGACGCTTCAGTCTTGGTTGCAGGTATCAGTTTCTGCATCGTATCTCCGGTCAAAAGTGAATATGTAAAATTCAAGCAGACCATAATGATCAGCGCTTCAATGGCTGTCGAAAGAATCGACTTCAGATAACTATGGAACACTTCATTTCCGCGGTTCCCATCCCCCATCACAAATGTCGTGAAGGATATTGTCGAGAATGGAATCAAGATAAAAATCTTAAAAATACGTGTATATATCTCCACCGCGATCATTACTCCTGACGCTATGATTGCGATCGCACTGATTAAAAACACAAGGAACATCAGAAAACCTTTGAATCCACTAACTCCATATTCGATATATGCCGACTGATCCGTTGCGAGTTTCAATTTGTTATAAACAACTCCTTGCGAATCCATACCAAACATAACAATCTTTGCTAACTTTGCTCCGAGCTGGAATATAGTTGTTACAATCGGAACTGCATTATTGACCAGCACTATCGCCGCGATCATCTTGGCACATTTTTTAATTACCCCAAACAACTCTAAATCATGCCTTGAGTCCCATGTGTCCGTACACATGTTAATTAAAAAAAGTAACACCATCAGTGTTGATGCTATGATCCCTAACACACTACCCACGCTGTCAACAACCGTCCAAAAATCCGAAAATTCATCTTCATGTATATCTTTGGTCAAGACGTCCGCCGAAGAAAAAACAATCTTCGAGAACACTTCCAGCGCACCATTCGTAATATCCACACAACTTGCGCCAATATTTGCGAAAAAGTTAGTCACAGCGGATATCGAATCAAATATCCCCATCTATGCCCCTCCTATACGCCAAACAATTTGATCAAAACTTTGATACTGATCATCAACAGAGCTGCTGCAATTCCACGCCCGGCATGGAAAATACCGCTGTTATCCTGTTGCTGAATCGCATTTACTAGTTCTGTAACACTTTTAATAAGCATAAGTGCGCCAACGGCTGCCATAATTGATGTTAATACACTTACTAAACTATCCAAAGGGCTTGTTACCTGCTTTGCTACATCATCTGCGCTCTCCGCTGCATATACTGCCGGTGCATAGGTCGCAACCAAAGCAAGCACCGCTACGACCACCTTCCACCCGATTTTCTTTACCTTCTCTAAAAATTTTCTCATACGTTCTACTCTCCTTTTTCTGATTTTGGGCATAAAAAAAGAGCGTGCCCAAATGTCAATTGGACATACTCTTCTTTTTATCTGCTTTACTTTACAAGTTCTTATAATCTCTCTTTGAATCTCTTCTGGATCGATAATCTGTACTCTTTCTTCCCCCTCTCACTAAATATATAATCAGCGCTGCAATCAATGCAAGTCCGACGATCACACCAAATGCGATCGCAACCTTTGCCGGAAGCGTCAGTGATCTTTCCGTTTCTTTCTGCTCTGCTACAGCTTCATCGTAATACGCCGTAGCCTTCACGGTATATGTTCCCTTCAGTGTCTCAAGCGCACGTGCATCGTCTGCTGACAATTCATATATGTTCTCAGCCGTGTATACTGTTTCCTTTTCCGTGGCATGCAAGGTGTAATACATTCTATATTGCTTGACATAAACCTCTGCAGATATAATATAATCTCTGCATGTCTTGTTATCCGCATTGATATATGGTTCTCCAGCAAATGATGCTGTATTAAAACGATAAGTATCTGTGTCATATCCCTGCGCAGCCACATAAGACTGCAGATTTGCAGCCGAAAGTGTAGTAAATTCTGTCGGCTCAATCTCAGCAGAGCCTACAATGATTGTTGGTGCATCATAATCATAGATGGTTCCCTGAATAGAATATCCAGACTTCCATCCCTCAAATATCTTTTCTGTATGATCATAAGATAATGTATAGTTCTTTCCTTCATATTCATAGGAGATGGTAACCGGCTTTGTTACATCGTCCAAGGAGCCGGTAATATAATCAGAGTCTATATATTTCTGCAGATCAACCGGTTTCTCCACTGAATCCTTGCTTTCCGAGAATACACTACTTTTGTATCTATACTTCAGACCATTCTTCTCGATTACATCCTTCTCCGGCTTATAGCCGTCCTTCTCTTTGATCTTATCTTCTTTTACTACTTCCGTAGCTGGAATCTCCGCGTCTCCATACTTTTCTTCATATGCACTGATCACAGAATACTCTACATGATTTAAAGTATAATTCTTGCCCGAATCCTCGATCTTATTCTGAAAATCAAAGGTATAATCATCCGGAGAATCCGATTCCCCGGTCTGCTCATCCTCGATTGAATATGCATACAGATTTCCATCTGCATCTGCAACCTGCGAAGCTGCATATACAGGAATGCCGGATGCAAAAATGCACCCGGCAATCACCAATGCTGCCATATTCTTTTTAATCTTCATGCCGCTTATCCTCCTTCTTTTTTCTATAAATCAGACTAAATATAAGGCAACCAGATAGCAATGCAGCTCCAAGTATCAATGAAATCCTTGTTGGATCACCTGTTTTTGGCTTTGTGGTAGCTTTTTGTCCTCCACCTCCCGTCAGCAGATTAACACGCATATCGATATAACCGACAAAACTATCGTATGTAACCGTTTGTCCCTTATCCTCAATATTTTCATGAACCGCAACGAGGATTTCTCCATCCTCTGTAATTTGATACAAGCGTTCAAAGCAAACTAAGGACTTACCAAGTAATTCGAGCGTATCAATAGACGGATATGCAACATCAATTGCCATATTTGTTTCATCTGCAGTAAACTCGCGAGCGGCAATCACCTTACTCCCGTTCTCCGTTAAAAAAGGATTTTTGGTTTCATATGACATGATTACGCCCTCAAGTCGATACTTTGATCCTATAATTAATTTATTCATATCTACTGTATCAATTATCACCGAATCATGCCGTCTTCTTCCATTGTGTGTAAGACTTACCGCATCTTTCGCAGTTGTATGAATATCCGGGGTTATAAGTTTATTGTTAATTGTAACTTCGTATTTAATACTTTCAATAGTATTACCATCTTCATCTGTTGATACGGTCTTATCCCCTTCTGACGATAATATAACTTTTACAGGTTCTAATACTTCATATTCTACCGGTGTATCTTCTTCGATTCGGTACTTTCCAAGCGGCAGCTCCTTTGTTGCTGCATTGCCATCGGCATCTGTCACGATTGTATCTACAAGCGTATCTTTCAGATATACGGTATCGCCTGATCCGTCCTGTGCTAAGATATCCTCGTCTGCGTAAATCTTAAAGGTGATTCCGGCAAGCTTCACCTTGGAAGTTTCAAATTCCTTTTTCGTCTCGTTGTAGATTCGCTTCTCGCCATTCTTTGTAATCTTGATCGTGCCATGCAAACTTGTGTTATCGATCTCGTACTCAAAAACGCCCATGTCTGTGACCTGTCCTTCCGGCGTTTCATAGATCTTATAGACTGCATCCGCATCGATCGTGATATCATAAGACTTGTTCTGCAGCTTATTATAATATCCGTTCGGACACTCGCTTTCCTCGAGCCGATACTTGCCCGGCATGAGCGTTCCCGGTGTCATAAGCTCGCCATCCTTGGTCTTAAATTCAGATACCTTTGTTGTGCTGCCGTCCTCGGCAGTTACGTCAAAGCTCACATAATCATTATCATCATATGACCAGATCTTGAATGTGGCTGAATCTGACAAAATCTTCTTTCC
>DJPG01000108.1:42279-53008 GCA_002439735.1 Firmicutes bacterium UBA6418
GGCTCGTCCGAGTTCTCTGTGATATTCACAGTAAAAGCTTCAACTGGGTGGAAGTTTTTAGGTACTGTCGTCTCACGTACAATATACTTGCCGTATGCAAGTGGTACAGACTTCGCATATCCATTTTCGTCGGTGAAAAGCTCCGTGCTGCCATCTGCAGTCAGAGTTACCGCGCGATCCTGATTCCAGATATAGTACAAACCTAAATCATCCTTGACAATGATTTCACCCTCTGCAGCCTCATAGTTTTCTGGAACGCACGTAAGCTGATCTGCTCTGCATGCGGAAAAACCTGCTCCGGCAAGTGGATATGTCGAATTGTTCTTGCCCTCAGCAAGCTTGATTAACTCGAATGGCTGCTTCATTTGTGAATTGGAAATTGTACGTTCATTTTCCACACCCACATGTGGGATGCTGTCTGGATTATCTGCAATCCTGAATGTATGAATCGTATCATCCAATACATATCCTTCCGGTGCCTGAATTTCCTGTACAGTGATAGTACCAAGAGGAATTATTGCTACTCCATAATTATCATAATATAAAGGATCGCTATTTTTTTGTATGCATTTAGAATCTCCTATATCCGCTTTTCCTAGATCATTTGTTTTTATGTACCATGTTCTAACTGCACTCTTTCCTGACTGTGCAGGATCAGTATCCATCTGAATGTCATAATACTTGATTGCAAAAACACAATCTTCCAAAAGGACTGTTCCATTGGAATCTTTTTTCTGCACTAATACAGAAGCTGGATCATTTCCAGCTTCTTCCGGCACATTGAAGGTAACAGGTGTATCACTCGTCACAGCCGCTATATATACTTTATTATTCACCCTGTATCCCGGTGATGCTTTTGTTTCCTTTACGTAATAGGTTCCATATGCAAGATTCCCGATGGAGCCATTACCATCCTGATCGGTTACAATCGTCGCAACTGCATTCTTTCCCGCCTGTGCATCCGCCATCGTTTTGAAGATGCCAAATTCTGCACCTTTCAGACTGTAACAAGCATTACCATCCGTAATCTCCGGGGATGCAGAATACTTGTGAATTTTAATACTTCCAACGCCCTGTGCTGTTGCTGTTACGCTTGCGCTCTTGGAAAGTGATTCATTTGGAGAAGCAAAGCATGCATCCTGATATGTGCCACTATAAAAGATACGTGCTGCATAATTAGATACACCATTTTTATCGCCATCTCCGTAATACTTCGTATGACTGGCACCAGTGCCGGTTTTCGCCGTAAATGCAAGCTCCTTGCCTTGCATGTCTTTATATTTCGCCTTGATCGTAACTGTCTGACCAAACACATACTGCGTTATATCTGTATTCGTGAACGTATCTTTGACTGTCTGTGTCGTCGAAGTAAGTGCTCCATAGTCAGCAGTAAATGCAACCTGATTTGCTTTATCTGCAGATATCGTCAGATAATCGTAATAGTTTGATACATCATTTACTGTCATCTTCGATCCAGAGTGTTTTACCGTCACCGATCCAGTTGTTGCGTTCGTCAGAAGCTTATTACATAACCCGGACGAAGAATAAACAACCCGGAATGTTGCATCACCAGATGAATCCTTATAACTCTCTGTAAGTTCGCTGCCATTGTAGTTTTCCCAGGTCTTTTTTGATACGTTATACACCTGAGTTGTAATTGTCTGCTTCGGTGTATATGCAGCCGTTGCATCTACATAGTTTCCGACAGTCTTAAAATCTTTATACTGATCGTACCAGCGTCTGGCACTGTCTGCGATCAGCTTCATGTGGTTGAAGGCTCGGTTGACATTTTCGCCGCTGTTCTTGCCTTTTACCGCTGTAATATTGCAGTCTGAGACGGTGCTGTGTACTGCAGCCTGCGTTACAGCTCTTGCTTCGTCAGTAGTCATTGCATACACCTGTCCGGCGATCATCAAACCTCCGTTTGGAACTCCATCAATGATGTAAGTTCCATATGAGCCACCATCCTGTGTATTTCGACCACCTGCAGCATTCGGATCTGCTTTACGACCACCAAAGCCAAACATGAGCATAGAAATATCTGCTGCAGTGTCCCGATCGGACAGCCACTGCTTACCCTCTTTGTACGCCGCATCATACTGTGCCGAAGATTTTGTTGACTGCATGCAATAAGCTTCTGTCTCTCGTCCGGATGCATCTTTCGCTACGAGTGCTCCGTGCTTAGACGGTGTGTAATCGGTTGCAGTCACATTCACATAATCAGCGATCACCCATCCATCCCAATACCGGCTGTGGATATAGACTGTCTCGCCTGTGTCGCCAATATCCTGTACTGCAATTCCGTCCTCCTGCAGCCCTTCTTCCGTAGTTGCTTCTGCATCTGCATCCGAATTAGTTGCTGTTACTTCCTCTGCCCGGATGTTTTCAGGCAAAGAAAAAGCCGCAGTTAAGAATAAAACCACGGCTGTGAGTAGTGCTGCTATTCGTTTTTTTTGTTTTGATAGCATCTCTCTTCCTCCTTTATGATTTAATTTTTATATAAACAGCCTGATACTTGATACAGGCTGGAGCTTTCTAAGCGATTAAAAGACATCAAAAAAGGAACAACCCTTAGATTGTTCCTTTTACTTTACTTATTTATTTTTCTATTGCTATTGCACTTCGTAATAACCATATTCTGGCTCTGTGACAGTTTCTGTCCCTGTAACCGTTTTTTCCTGCAATCCACCATAAAAATTATTATATTGAGAGCCATCTGTTAAATGCCGTCTTGAATGGCACCACGGATCTTTTTGTTCATCACCCTCTATATATTCATCACAGTATATTTTCTGATTGCAGCCAAAGCAATACCAATATTCCCTTATTTGTATTATTTCTTTCGTCTCGGTGTACGCAGGTTCTGTCGCTACCCATACTACCTTGTGCGTTTCCGGTGTCTGTTCATTGCTCCAGTAACCATCCCGGACTGTGAATGTTTCTGTCCTCTCGGTTCCTGTTTTGTTGACGCCGCAATAGCTAAATACATTCTCATATTTCGGATTCCAAAATTCAAAGTGCTGTTTCATTTCTTCTTCTGTACGGAAGATGTGCTTACAGTAATCACACTGATAATATGTCACTGTCACTGTCTGCTCTGCAATCCATGTTGGCTTGCTAGTATCGGTGCCAGGCTTGGTACTGCTCTGATTGTTTCCCGGATTCTCTGTTGTGCCAGTCGCATTCGCGTCATTGAAGCTCTTGGCGGTCGTCTGTGTGATGCCCTTAACAGTTGCTCCCGGTGCTGCAGCTCCCTTCTTCACAAGCATGATCTGGATTGCTTCGAGCCGCTTTCCATAACCGGCGGTTCCGGCACTCTCGCCGTTCTTCGCCCAGCCCATCCAGCCGAAGGTCTGTGCATGTACCCGGTAATAAATATCGTAATGCTGCGCCAGCTCCCCGGTCAATCTGATCCGGATTGCTTCGAGCCGCTTTGCCTGTCCGCTTGTCCCTGACAGTGCTCCATCACTTACCCAGTCCATCCAGCCATAGGTCTGTACGTGCGTCTGGTACTCGACGCTGCCGTTGTAGCTGCTCCGCGCATCGATGCTGATTGCTTCGAGCCGCTTTGCCTGTCCGGTCGTTCCGCTTACGCTTCCATCCTTCGCCCAATTTGTTTCCCAGCCGTATGTCTGCCGGTGTACCCGGTAATTGATGCTTGCTTCCTCATCTACTGTATTCTTCGGTATGATCTGAATTTTAACCTCTTCCAGTCTCTTTGCTTCTCCTGTCGTCCCGGCGAGTGCTCCATTATATACCCATCCCTGATTGTCACCGTAAGTCTGGATATGTACCTGATACCGGATATCATAGTGCTGTGCCAGCTCCCCGGTCAACCGCATCTGGATTGCTTCAAGCCGCTTTGCTTCTCCTGTCGTCCCGGCTGGCTGTCCGGCATTTAACCAGTTTGTCCAGCCGTATGTCTGCCGGTGGACACGGTACTGAATTGTTCCTGTATATCCGGATTCGTTCTGCAGGTTGATCGTCATGGATTCCACCCGCTTTGCCTCGCCTCTGGTTCCAAGCACCAGCGTATCAATGCCGTTTTCCTTCACGATTTTTCCGTTTGTGTCGCCGTATGTCTGTACGTGCGCCTTACCATAGATGCTGATTCCTGCAGCAGCTTTACTGTTCATCACCGGAAGCTGCATGACCATAAGCACGGCTGCAAGTGCAGCAGTTACAATTCGCTTGATCTTCATACTGATTCCTCCCATCTTGTACGATTATTATACAATATTATCCCTAATTATAGTATATCACGCAAACTATATTTTGTCAACGAATATTGTCAATGTTTATCATATTTTTGACGAAGTTTCTCAAGTTCTTTATTGTTTTCACTCATCAACGATATATTGCGGAACCATTTGTCTTCAGATATCTCTCTCCTTACAAGCTCTCTTTCCGCTTGATGACAATCGGCTACATACCGGTCATAACTATTCTTTATAGAAGCACGTTTTATTCGCAGTTGCATGATTGGCTGCACAATTACTTCCATCTTAGAATCTAAGACTTGTTCCAAAGCGTTCTGTTCACTCTCGTCTGCATGATTGTATCTGTCCGCCCATGATTTAAGGTCTGTATATAGCAGCTCAAATTCCGGATAAAAAGAAATAAATAACTGTTCAAGCTCTTCATGACATGGCTGCTTTCTATCCTTAGCTTCATTTTTTAATTTGGTTAAAGGTTTCTCTACCTTACGATATAATCGTCCTGCAATCTCTTCGTTCTTGATCCGGACAACTCTTTTTTTGTACCTCTTTCCATCACAGACGTAGATATATATGTGCTGTCCCTTCACGGCATCTATGCAATCTTCAATAAAGTCTTTCAAACTAAAGTCACAATAAAGGGTAAGTGCACTCATAAACACACAAATTATAACCATGACTGCTATTATTGGTTGCATGATAATTTCTCCTCATCTGTTGCAATTCCATTCTTCAACGCACTTCGGTGAGTGTAAATGCCTATGATACTTCTATTGATTTTATCATTCACCTGTCCAAGCTCATACTCCAGCTCAGACAGTCTCAGGCTATCACTACTCATCGAGACTACTGCATATTTCTGGCATAATACTGATAACTGTGCAAGCGCAGTTAAGATTGTCTCCGCTTCAGAGCGATCCATGCTGATCTGTTGCATCATTTCTTTGCTATTTATCATAGACTATATCCTCCTGTTTTATATCGCTTCCAGCTGTCATTTCTTTTTCCTTTTTGGCTAGGAATACTTCTACAATCTGCTTTAGCGCGCGAGCATCCTTTCCACTGTCAATCATATCTTTCAATATCTGGTCAGACAGACCACACTTCGCAGCCATTGCTATCACATCAAGCTGGGATGATGAAAGATTGCTCTGCATCATATACGTGCTAATATCGAAATCCGTTGGAAGAGGAAGATTTCTGCCGAAACGCTGTGGTGATGTACCAGGCACCTGTTTTTTTGACTTTTTCCCGGTGAACCATCCTCTTTTTTCTTTCTGTCTGCCATTGCCCGGATCTGCTCCATGCTCAAGCATATCGATTCGATGATACAACTCCTCCATTTCCTGATTGCGCCGGTTTTCAGCATCGTACTCCTTCTTCTTTGCTAAGAACATCTCCTGTGCGATCTTCTCGGCTTCCATCTGGATGAGCTGCTCCTTACTTTTCTTCTCCCGTTCTGCTTTCTTTTCCTCCTGCAAATTAGCAAGCTCCTCTTTTACTTCAGCAAGCTCCATATCCTTTTCTTTCATCTGCTGTTCATAAGATGCTATCTTTTCTTCTGTCTCTTTCCGGTATTTCGCCAGATCTTCTTTATACTCGTTCACGAGCCGCGACATCGTATTAAGCGGTGCGTCCAGCATGTTGACGATCGCGCTCTCAACCTTCGTGGCATCATATTTTGCCATCATTTCC
This sequence comes from Firmicutes bacterium UBA6418, assembly GCA_002439735.1. Classification (GTDB taxonomy): domain Bacteria; phylum Bacillota; class Clostridia; order Peptostreptococcales; family Anaerovoracaceae; genus CAG-238. The sequence goes on from DJPG01000108.1 coordinate 48,192, forward strand.
TTATATGTAAGAGCCGGCTTCATATCTGTGACCAGTTCTTCGCTGCATCCGGAAAAATACATAAATTTGATAACCTCGCGTTGCTCATAGTTATACTCCAGAGATATCAATCGTTCTATATGTTTTCTTGGAATCTTTAGTTGCAGCGCTGAATTGACCTGGGCGCGCACTTTCTTCCACTCTTCATCCAGATGCCCCAATCCCTTGTTCACATCACAAAAGCGGTCATATAGATACGTTATATAGCTCTTGTATGGAAGCTTGTCTATATCGCCTTCTGTTTGATCTCCTTTTTCTTGGACATGCTGCGGCTGCATCGTCTGTGGCTGCGTATTTTCTTGTATCACAGGTGTTGTAACCGCTTCTACCGGAGCAACCGGATCAGGTTCTATATTATGTGTGTCTGCTTCCTGCACGTCCGGATCTGGATCCGGATTCTCATCTTCGACATACAAATCCTCATCTTCATCCATAAATTCATCTGTGTAATTTTCGTCCATTGTTCTTTCCCTCCTTAACGATATATTCCCAGTTATAATGCTTCAGGAACCGGTTTGCTCTGCGTACATAAAAATGTCCCAGCAGATCTATCGCCGCAAATCCTGCCAGCATGATAATCTCGTACCTATGCAGCGTACAAAATGTCACTATATCCGGCAGAATTCCCGCGGATCTCCATTTGTATATCCAAAAACCGGCTATCGCCGCTATGATCACAAAAAGAAAGCACCAATAAAATGAAAATAAGGTATCCAGCACGGTCAAAATCACCCTTGCCATTGCCTTACCTATTCGATATATTACCGGCACATTCCGATATTTGTGTATGCCTAGCGACATATCATATTTCTGCCGGCGAACCGGATCCGTTAAAATGTAATATGCAGTTTTATATTGCTCTGCCATTGCAGGCGTAGCATGCTCCAGCTTCTCATTATAAGCTGCTTTGATCTGCTCAGTCGTTGCGTTGATCGGAAGCTGCAGCAGCTCATAGTGATTCACGACAAATGCCATTTGCTTAATCTCCTGTTGTTAAATTGTTCCTCCTAACCCGCTCTCTACCTTTAGCAAGGCAATAAAAAACCACGAACTTTCATTCGTGGTTATCATTGCCCTATTAAAGAAGGGGAAAAGAAAAATGCTATTAACTGGAGGTGCTACAAAATTGCTGAGTTTGTAAGGAACAATTCTGTATGAGGGTGTCTCTCATCCACCTCCAGTGATTATAATATAACATACTTGAAAACAGGGGTAAATAGACTTTCCTGTGTTTTTTGTGGTTCTTGTGTTTTTTGTGGTTCTTGTGTTTTTTGTGGTTCTTGTGTTTTTTGTGGTTCTTGTGTTTTTTGTGGTTTTTGTGGTTCTATATACCTTATCAATTTATCCTAAAATCTTTAGAATCGCACACGGGAATAGATATATTCTGATAGTCCCTTATGTTTCTTGTAATTATACAATCAATTCCATTATCCATTGCAGTATTTACCATAACTGCATCCTCATAATCTTTTATATCAGAAATAATTGCATCTATACAGGATTTACCTGTTGTATCTAAAATTGTAACTAGCTTAAACAATTTTTTCATAACATCCTTTGCTGCTTCCGTATCATGCAACGCCTTTCGCGTAATGTAATATATATCCGTACATGAATTTACAGTTATGCAGCCATTAATTTTTTTGTCTCCAATTAGATAAAAAATTTTCTTCGCATCATCAGAAAACGGAACTCTGTTTTGGAGAAGATCAATTACGACGCAAGTATCTATTAAAACTTTCATATTTTGTTCATCCTTTCTTCTCTCGCATCCTCCAGAGTTACTGTTTGCGGCACTATTCCAATAAGACTATCAACCGTCTCTTTAAGATCAGGATATGGTGTCGATAATTTTGCAATTACTTTCCCATTTCTTGTGATGTATATATCCTCTGTGTTTGCTAAATCTAAATATTTACCTAAGTTTGCTTTAAATTCAGACGCAGTCACTGACATTTTAATCACCTCTTTCTCTTTTTCTATATTATATTCTATATCGTACAATAATATCAATATTCTGTTTGATTTATTTATCAATTCGTACAATCTTTGATATGTTCGTAACCCTTGCTTTTCTTCTAAAATTTTGTGGTTTTCTCTGCCGAAGAATGGACATCCATTTGCTTTTTTGATAAAGAAAACGAACTACTATTACTGTTTGTTTTTCCTCATCGATCGTATAAAAAGCAAGATGTCAGCCATGGCTTCAGAAAACAATCGGGTGTTACCTGATGCAATATCATCCATTCCATCCTTAATCTGGCTGTAAAGTTCAAAACGACTAGCCATTTCCTCATAAGTTTCAATACTCATAACCGCAAGGTCACCTTTTCCATTCTTTGTAATGAACACAGGTTCAGAAAACTTATGGCAAAAAGTAGATATTTCGTTATAATTATTTCTTAAATCCGCACTTGATTTGATTGCTGGCATAACCACGCCTCCTTTTATATTAAATTTATACACAAATTTTTGTATGAGTTCAACATTTTTTACATTCTAAACTTACCCAAAAACCTCCGGAGCCACTCCTGCATTTTTCTTTAATGGCTACCTCCGGGCAGACTCCCCCTGCGAAAATCGCAAGAGCGTCAACCATACCTCCTGAATATCTGACTTCATCCACATGATGATCATGCTTCCGACACACTTTCTACAAGCTCCACCGCCTAGTATTCCACTTGCTTCATCTTTCGATTGATCTGTGCGCCCCCTGGGGTGTATTACCATCTCCCCAACGGATTTCCTTCCGCAGGATAGTTTTAACCAATGTACTGTCCGTCCGGACAGGTTAGGCTTATTGAGGTCATTCTTCTGCATCCAACCCCTGACGTTATCAGTATAGGATATTCTTGGTCTACACTGAGCCGAGTGCATTTATTATTTAGGCTGCACTACACCAGCTAGATTATACAGGGCTTTTGTTCCTGTGACACGCCGGCATGGTAATCTGGATATTCGTCTCGATCCGGCTGTGTCCTCCCATTTAAGATATGAGCATCTAAGAAAAAAGGCTGACCTTAACTAAGCCACGCGCATTTTTCATTTTTTGAAGCTGCGCCCGCCTGTTTTCTATTTTTCAGTTAATCTATGTAGCACGCCTGCAGATCTAAGCGATCTCCTGGCGAACATAGCACAAGAAAAAAGTCCTGAGCAGATATCCTATAAATAAACTGCCCAGGACTTCTGATTCAACCAGCCGTATAAATTTTCGTTTTATACTTGATTTTCTCAGCATAGTCTGTTATTTTATTTATAGGTAATAGATAAAGGCAATCTATTTATAGACAATTTTATTTACTGATTTGATATCGTATTTGCAGATTCGGTATCGCCAAAGAACGGATGAGTTGCAGCTCATCCGTTTTTCTTATGTACCTTTTTCTTCAGCACTGCCGTTCTTTTCCTGCTGCTTCATTTCAGCAAACTTCACAGCATACGCTTCCAAAACATTGTTGTTACTTTTTTTCTGTTCAATATCGATCGTAATCTTATCCATGCTTGTCTCCTCCTTTCCTGAAATAATATGTAATGGCTTCTGTGATATATTTAATCGAATGCTTCATGCATCCGGACCATCCAATACTTTCCTATGTCACTATTTGTTTACATATTACCTTAGTCCCATTTTTATAATTAGCTAAATCCGAGTAAATCACCTCAAAACCATTTCTTTTCAGTAAATCTCCTTTGGGATCTATTATAATAGGTCCATCTCCGGCATATATAAATCATGTGTATCATCCTTGTTCTGAATCTCAATCCACAATAACTTCTCCCCTTTTTTGCGACACTTGAACGGATCCTGTTCAGGAACTTCCTGCAGGTCAACGAAAATTTCTTTTCCAATCTGTTCATCCGTGAAGCTTATTTCGTCTCCATGAAGAGAGGATGCGCTATACTTAATTGTGTTGTCCGGAGATACTGAAACCGTATGAATTCTCACAAGCACGATGGTTGAGATGTCCATTCTCCAGTATACAACTTGTCCAATCTTTATTTTCGCTAAGTCAAGCAATCTACGCGCCTCATCTGATCTACGTTTTTCTATGTCAGCCACTTTTAACGTCCAGATACTATATAATAAACAGAATAATCCCATTATTTCTGCAAACAAAATAATGTTACCTGTGTAGTTCGTGACTCCAACGGCATATATTGTAGTAAGCATTATTAAAATAGCGCCAACTGCACCTACTCTTAATCCTCTTGTCATTTTCTTTTCCCAAGTTTCCATTTGCATTGCCTCCGAAATTTAATTTCAATGCTCTCTTTTCCGCTTCTTCGATTTTTTATTCTTTGGCTGTTCATATTTTTTTATGAGATCAGACTTCTCTCGTTCCGAAGCCATCATAACATCCAATACTTCAAATGGGGATTCTTCAGTTGAATGAATCGGTTTTTCTTCCTGAAGTGTCTGCTCTGCAGCCACCACATCTGCCTTATACTGCGTCTCCTTGCGCTGAACTGCTTGCATTTGCTCAACAACATGTTTTATTGCAACGCCAAGGCTCCCGTTCATTTGGTCATTAAAAAGCCCCAGAATTCTCTCTTTTTCATCCTTATTCCCAGTCTCAAGAGCTTTTTCTTTCATCATTTTTCCCCATGCATTTATAGCATCCGCAACCTCCTCAAGATAAGGTGATAGTGAATAATATGTAGTAACATATTCCTGGTGATAAATCGTCGTTTTGTCCTGTGTCAGTTCCCACACCTCTTCGATGGGGGTTAAAACATTTTTTGCGATTGTGTCGTCTAGGCTCAAGTCATCAAAATAA
>DJPG01000037.1:0-244 GCA_002439735.1 Firmicutes bacterium UBA6418
TGGGTAAAATGACGGCGATCCAGACGGCCTGTGGCGAGCAGGTGGTAAAGGATCAGAACTGGCGTGTTGATTTTTCAGGGGGCGTGCTTTATTTCGGCGATCAGGCGTATTCGCTGCAACTGATCGGAAGCGAAGCATCGTCGAACGATTCTTGGCTGTGGGGCTGGGAGAACATCAACGGCTTGCCCAAAAGCCTGCTCCGGCTGGTCGACAGTACAAAGGCGGTGGGCGAACGCTGGAAGCT
>DJPG01000037.1:265-486 GCA_002439735.1 Firmicutes bacterium UBA6418
AAGCTGGATCCGCTGACGATGGCGCAATTTGCATTGAACGATACCTTCAACGGACATAGCCTGTCCGTTGTTACCTGTGGTCTGGCGGATCGGTACTGCTATTACAGGTGCCCGCACTCCGGCGGCGCTGTTTTTGTTGCCTTTTCCGGCGTTCCCGACAGCGTGTTTGCCCCGGTAGATGCTCAGAAATTCTTATCAATCACGATGCAATGTGTCCAGCA
>DJPG01000037.1:538-1588 GCA_002439735.1 Firmicutes bacterium UBA6418
GATCACAAGGCTTTTGTCGAGGGGTTCCTCACATGGAACAACACACACTATGATTGGGACGGTAGGACGCTGCTCGCTCATTTTCCGCAGGAACTGAAAATCGCCTTTGAACAATCGGGCGACTCTCTGCGAATCTGTTCTATGGACTTTGATTCCTTTGGAAAATAGCGAAGAGGAGAAAGTTCTGAGCAGAAAACGGCGATAAACGATATGAAAGACAGAAAAAAATCATCCGAGAGACAGGTAAATAGCGCGGTCATCATTATCAGAAAGATGACTGCGAAGAAGTCTTCTGCCGTGAAGCGGATGCGAAGGTGGGTATCGTTATGGGAACTTTTATCGGTTCGATGATCACAATTTCCGTGGTTTCTCTGGTTATGAAGCTGCTGACCAATGATAAGATGATGAATAAGCTGGACAAGAAAACTTCCTCTATTTATAAATTTACCGTCCGTCCGGGCTCCGCTGTCAGATACATCGCCATTGTTGGCACAGCTTTTTTCATTGGCCTTATTATTTTGTCTTACCTGGTGGGAGAACAGGCTGTCAGCGTTTATGTGGGTTTTGGTATTTTTGTAGCCATGGGACTGGCTCTTTTGATCATTACGCTCCCCGGAGCGGACGAGATCCATGTGGATCACGATGATATCGAGGTGCAGCACGCATGGTTTTATAAGAGGCGCTGGAACTTTTCGCAGATTGACCATGCCGCGTCGGTTCCGAGTAAAGGCCTGCGTGTCTATGTGAAAGGTAAGAAATGGCGGGCATTTTTTGTTGACAACATGTACAACGGCTACACGAATTTTTACAAGCGGCTGGAGCATGACAATATCGAGATCCGTGTGAAGACTCTCACTCCGGAAGAAGCCGAAAAGGTAAAGAAAAAGTGGGATATTGCCTCCTGGCTTCTGGTGATAGGGATCGTACTTGTCTGTGCGATCGTCTATGTCCTGTCCTGACAGCTTTGCCGTGATAAGCAGGGGGTGCGTCCTGCGTACAGGGCACAGTTAGAGCATGAAATGATCAAGGTTTTTATAAATGGAAGCCCTA
>DJPG01000037.1:1613-3607 GCA_002439735.1 Firmicutes bacterium UBA6418
TAAAAAACGCTTCAGCGTTTCCAACTATTTTACAGAAGTACTGGCTAATAAGTATAAAAATCCACTGGCATATCCCGCTGTCTGGCGCATATATTGAAAGCAGATCAGAACGGGAGGACAAGATATGCTGAGCACGGATAAACTGAAGAATAAAGAGGTCATCAATATCAGTGATGGCAGAAGCCTGGGCTTTGTGTCGGATATTGAGGTCAATCTGGAAAAAGGCTCCATCGAGGGGATCATCATCCCGGCTGAGCGGGGTCTTTTTGCGTGGTTTCATAAGGGGGAGGAAGATGTGATGATTCGCTGGGAACATGTGCGGACGGTCGGTGACGATGTGATCCTGGTGGAGACGGAGGCAGCGATTTTCTGAAAAAAGTTGAATGCGGCGCGCGGATATGATAAAATAAAAAAATCAAGATTCAGAGGAGGTGCGCCTATGAAATGCCCGTATTGTGATCATCCGGATACGAGGGTGATCGATTCCAGACCGACCGAGGAAGGACATGCGATCCGCCGCCGCCGCGGCTGCGACAGCTGCGGCAAGCGTTTTACGACTTATGAAAAGGTGGAAGTGCCGATCATCATGGTCGTCAAAAAGGATGCGCGGCGGGAGGTGTTCGACCGAAACAAAGTGCTGAACGGGATCATGAAAGCCTGTGAAAAACGTCCGGTCTCCATGACGCAGATGGAAGCAATGGTCAACGAGATCGAAAAAAATCTCAGCAACCTGATGGAAAAAGAGATAGACAGCACTTACATCGGAGAACTGATCATGGAGCAGCTCAAAAAGGTGGACGAGGTGGCTTACGTGCGTTTCGCGTCGGTGTACCGGCAGTTTACGGACGTGAATACCTTCGTGAAAGAAATTGAAAAACTCATCGGAAAGCAGGAAAAATAAATGACAACAGATAAAATCTTTCAGATCGCGATCGACGGACCGAGCGGCGCTGGCAAGTCGACCATTGCCAAAACGGTCGCACAGAAATTGGGCATCGACTATATCGACACGGGGGCGATGTACCGGGCGCTGGGGCTGAAGATGCTGCGGCGGGGAATCCCGATGAAAGAGAATGCTGCTTTGGCAACGATGCTGGCGGAAACGGATATTGACTTTTCCGGCGGTCGGGTCTATCTGGACGGCGAAGATGTCAGCGATCAGATCCGCACACCGGAGATCTCCAAGGCGGCTTCCGACTGCTCAGCGTTTGCGTCGGTGCGCAGAAAGCTGGTGGAACTGCAGCAGAAGATGGCGCGCGCCAAGAGCGTGATCATGGACGGCCGCGATATTGGCACCGTGGTGCTGAAAGACGCGCCTTATAAATATTTTTTGACGGCTTCCGATACGGAACGCGCGCTTCGGCGTTTCCGCGAACTTGCGGCAAAAGGCGAGCCGCAGACCTATGAAGAAGTCCTGGAGCAGATCCGACAGCGCGACTACAACGATACCCATCGTGCGGTAACGCCGCTGCGCAAGGCAGAAGATGCCGTGGAGATCGACAGCACCGCTATGAGCATCGAGGAAGTCGTGGACTATATCTGTGACCAGATCGTATAGATTGCATAAAAACGCACCTCCGGCGCAAAACTAAGTGCAGGGAGGTGTTTTCTATATGAAGCAAACGGAACAAAGCCGCAGACGCATCCTGATCGGAGCGCTGCTTCTGGGCGTGTTGACCCTGCTGCTGTGCGCAAGGCTTTTTTACATTCAGATTATCTGTCATGCGGAACTTTCGCAAGCGGCGTTTGCGCAATATGAGACGGCGTTGGTCGGACTCGACGACCGTGGACAGATCTTTGACCGTAACCTGCACCCGCTGACTGGGGGAAAATACCGCTATTACTATATCCTCGGCAAGAAGTCGGAGAAGGATCGACGGCTCGAAGCGCTGCTTGCGGAAATCGAGGCAGAGAAGATCACAATCCGGTCTTCAAAGTACGAAGTGTACCGGACGGAGACCTTTGACGCGGCGGTGCATAAAAAGCTGCAGGAG
>DJPG01000037.1:3635-15932 GCA_002439735.1 Firmicutes bacterium UBA6418
GCGTATGCATTCCGTGACCGGGCACGGTATCAGAAGACGCAGACAGCCTGCCATCTGATCGGATATCTGAATGAAGACGAGCAGCGCGGTGTTTCAGGGCTGGAGCTTTTGTATGAAGATCGACTGCAGGCCAAAGGCAGCCGACTGGTCTTGGAATCCGATGCTGCCGGAACACTGCTCCGTGGAATCGCGCCGCAAAAAATTGCCGTGGAAGAAGAAAGTGCGTCGACAAACCGTGATGCGGGAAAAGATGCATCGTCAAACACCGATGCGGATCAGTCGTTTGCAAACGACGCGTCGACCGGAGTGGGCAATCTGGTCACGACGCTCGACATCCGTGTGCAGCAAAAATGCGAAGCCCTGCTTGCGCAGCTTTGCGGAGCGGATGGTGATACGGCGAAAGCCGATGCGGCGGCCTGCATTGTCAGTTGCGCAAAGACCGGAGAGATCCTGACATTAGCTTCGTATCCGACCTTTGCGCCGGATCAGATTGCGGATTATCTTGGCGCGGACTGTGAAGATAACGGCTGTCTGCTCAATCGGACACTGCAGACTTCCTATCCGCCAGGCTCGATATTCAAACTGATTGTTGCTGCGTCTGCGCTGGAAAACGGCGTCTGTGATGTGTCACAGCGCTTCACGTGCCAGAAGACCGCGGAGATTGAAGGCGTGCCACTGTCCTGCAGTACCGCCGGAGAGGACGGACACGGAAGCTTGAACATGCGAGAGGCCATGGCGGTGTCCTGCAACTGTTATTTCGCGCAGCTCGGCGCTGCGGTTGGATATGAAAAAATTCTGGAGACCGCGCGGACATGCGGCTTTGGCGAAAAGGTTCTGAAGGGATTTCCGGGTGAGACAGCAGGAAATGTACCGGACGCGATCGACTGCGGCAAATGGGATACGAGTAATCTTTCTATCGGGCAGGGCGCACTGCTTGTCACCCCGCTGCAGGTGCACAGGATGACATGCATCCTCGCGTGCGGCGGAGCGACAGGCAGTCTGAAGTTGCTGCCGACAGGGACCACGGCGGCCGGGAATTCAAACGGTCTGCGCTATGCGGCCACGGCGCGGCTCAATGAAAAAGCAGTGACCGGAAATGAGGACGGCCACGGAGAAACCATTCTTTCCGAGCAGACAACTACGCGCCTGCGGGAAATGATGGCAGAAGTCATGAAAACAGGAACGGCATCCCACATTGCCTGGGAAATGCCGGTCTGGGGAAAGTCCGGAACCGCCGAGGCAAGCCGCGGCGGTCAGCCGGTCAAACAGTGTTGGTTTACCGGGTTTTGTGAAACCACAAGCGGGACGCGCTATGTGATCACGGTTCTGGCCGAAAACGGCAGCTCAGGATCCGCGGCAGCCTTACCTGTTTTTCGGGAGCTGACGGAGACACTGAACGACCTGCAGCCTTGACGCACAGGATAAATTTCCAGCGCTACTCGTGCGCTTCCGCCAGTGCGCCCCGCAGTTTATCGAGGGCCTTTTTTTCGATGCGGGAAACATAAGAACGGCTGATACCAAGCTGCGCGGCAATCTCGCGCTGCGGCCGGGTGTCACCGCCATCCAGACCGTAACGCCAGATGATAACCGCACGTTCCCGTGGCGTGAGCTGCGCTGAAATGGCGCGGTAAAGCTTTGCGACCTGAATCTTGAGGCTGATATCGTCCAGAATGTCGTCCGCATCGGTACCCAAAATATCGTTGAAGCTGATCTCGTTTCCGTCCTTATCGGTGCCGATCGGCAGGCTGAGTGAAACCTCCTGCTTGACGCGCTTGGCAGAACGGATGCTCATCAGGATCTCGTTTGCTATTCTCCCCCCAATGCGTTTTTGAAACACTGAGGGGATTAGTTTTTCCCAGGCGAGCATCCTCCATATCGTCATCCTCATAATCTACATCGGAGAAGTCCACCAATTCCTCGGTTTCCTCATCATCTTCGGTATTATCAGATCCAACGGCAGCAATTTCCGGATACTCAATTTCATCATCCCTAGCACCAAACAAAATGACATGAGCATTGACACCATCCCAGACCACCTTACGCACGATGGTACGAATAGCAGCACGTTTCTGCTCAACTGTCATTTCATCAATGCCATCCTTGAAGATGGTCAACAACTGACGAAGCAAATCAAATTCAACATCGCTAAGAGCGTGCTGTGAAGTCAGTCCTTCCAATTCCTGAATACGCTGTTCAAGGAACTGGTATTCTCCATTCAACTGTTCAATTCGTTTGGTTACATGAGCCTTGGCTGGGCTGTCACCCATATCCACAAGAGAATCTACCAGAGAATTGATTTTCTTCTCGGTTTCTGCTTTTTCTTTTCGCATATCATCCAGTCGCTGTTCATAGTCCATGCGATTGCCGGTATAGAATCTGCGGCTCTGCTCCAACTGTGCAATGAAAGTATCTTTGTCCTCTGCGAGCATTTTAATCTGCTCAACTACAGCCATATCCAAAGTGTTGCCATTGGCATTTTTGCTGTTGCAGACAGATCTCTGACTGCGTTCTTTCATCTTGCAGACATAGGTGTAAATCACCTTGTCATCTGCAGTTTTGCGTTTACTCATTTTCGGATACATACGCTCGCCACAACTACAGAACAACAGACCAGTCAAAAGTGCTTCGTTGCTGCGTGGCTTTCTGAAAGATTTGGATTTATTACGTTCCAGAGATTCTTGAATCTGCACCCACACCTTGCCCGGAATCAAACCCGGATGCTTGCCGACAGATACAATCCACTCGCTTGCAGGGAGATACTTTGTAGCTCTACCTTTTTCCTGATCGGTACGGTTATAAGCCATAATACCATGCTGGTTGTCGAAAGCATCTTTTTCCGAGAACAAATCTGTGCCGTTCTGAATGAAGTAATTATAAGCATCCTCGTCCGCAATCATATAAACCGGATTCTGCAAAATGGCTTTGATGGAGAAGCGAGTAAAGTAGTTGTTGTTCTTCGTCTTGACACCCTGTTTGATCAAGGAAGCTTCTGTCAATGTCAGAGAATCTGTTTCTATATATAAGTCATAAATCATTCTGACAATATCAGCTTCATCCGGAATCAATTTCAGCTTGCAGGCTTTCTTAGACTTACCATCAATGGTAATACTCTTAACTGCTTCAGAAGCATATCCGGTAGGTGTTGTGCCGCCAAGCCAGCGTCCGGTCTTTGCCAGTTCGTGCATATTATCACGGATACGCTCCGCAATAGTTTCACGCTCCAACTGCGAGAAAACAGATGCAATATACATCATTGCTCGTCCCATAGGAGTGCTGGTGTCAAACTGCTCTTTAATAGAAACAAAAGAAATATCAAGGCGAGCAAGTTCTTCAATCAGATTTGCAAAGTCACTGATATTTCTGCTGATACGGTCAAGACGATAAACAATGATCGCCTTGAACTTTCGTTTCTTGGCAGCGTCCATCATCTGCTTGAAATCGGGGCGCTTCAGATTACCGCCTGAAAAGCCCTCATCTTCATATACTACAACTTTATCTACAGCGGCATCACCATAATGCACACGAACATATTCTTTGCATAGTTCTACCTGATTGCCGATACTTTCACCTTTTCCAGTAAATTTAGACTTACGGGAATAGATAGCTATGATGTCATCATTTTTCCGCATTTCATATCCTCCTTATCTTGATATGTGATATGCTTTGTGGTATTATAACATAGCGTAGCAATAAAGTAAACAGATTGGAGGGTTTTCTATGAAATCAATCTTTGAAGAAATGGGCGGAGCCTATACATTGGGTGCTGACGGAATGTATGATCCAAACCTTGTACCCCCTGAAGAAGAACCACATTACGGCCAGTACGGCAGAATGCGTCTGTGTTATACGAAAGAACACCGCAAGGTGCTGTACAACACACTTTTGCTGGACGGCGAACTGATTAAACATCTGAATGAGGTAGATGATACCGCTAATCAGAGAATGGATTTGCTCTGTACCCCCTTGTGCTTGTTCATGTTCATAAAAAATGCCTCTTTCTGTAGATTTGCTTTGAAGTAGCACCGAATTTTCTGATTTGGTACTGTTTTCATTGCAATTTCATTCTACTGAAAGAGGGTGTAAAACTCATTGAGCGTGGATTGAGCGGAGATTGAGCAAAAAAAAATAAGCAGCCACACACCGTAGTGCATGACTGCTGTAGAAAATGGTTTTAGTTTTGGTCTTTTGGCAAATGGATTTTGTCTATTGAAAGATTAACACAAGTTGCCGTTGCAATATAGCTTACTAAGATAATAACCTCTAACACTAAAGTATAATATGGACGAGGATAGAATCTTGCAGCCATGCTTACGATAAATCTAATGGGGAAATACAGACCCAACCACGCAGAGATCTTATAAAACTTTCTGCGGAAGTTCTTCGTTTTTTCTGTTGCGTTGGATGCTTTCTTTTGATAAGCATACTCAAAACCACCGATAGCTGCAACAAATGGAATAAAACTCAAAAAGCCAAAGAACACATTTTGCAGAATAACCGTTGTCATAAACTGCATCAAAAGCACCATGACTTCGAGCGTTACCAGATAGATCATTATCTGTCCAAGATTATCATTTTGTACTTCTTTTACTTTGGGTAGATCATTGTCGCTCTGGTAATCATCATTCAGTAAATAATCTGTGGTAACACCGAACAGCTTACTGAGTTGAAGAATGTTGCTTGCATCTGGCATCGCAGTACCTGATTCCCAACGAGAAATAGCTTGTCGTGATACATTCAGCTTTTCAGCCAAATCTTCCTGCGACATTCCATTAGATTTCCTTAATCCGATAATTTTATCTGATAGCTTCATTTGAAACCCTCCTTTGCTTTTGTGATTTCATGGTACTTAATAATACCAAGAAACTCCACCACATCAGCTTTACATCTCCGCAACATGAGTTTACATTGTTTATTTTTCAAGAATTTGCGGATCAAGGAGGAAGTCATAAATGTTCACAGTCAAAATACCATACTCATCGTAGTGCGGCTGAACGATGTCTTTGGTAACAACAATTTTCTTGAAAGAATCATCAATCTTTCTGAATGGTCTGATTTCCTGAGTACGCTTCGCTTCATCTGGCAGAGAGTACGCAGACTGGATGTAGTATCTGGAAGAACCAAGATTGCATACAAAATCAACTTCAAGTTGTTTGCGGATAACCTTACCTTCCTGATCTCGTTCTGCAATCGGTATTACACCTACGTCCACGCTGTAGCCACGCATACGAAGTTCGTTATAAATTACATTCTCCATAGAATGGGTCTGCTCGAACTGACGGAAGTTGATTCTGGCATTGCGAAGTCCAAGATCGGAGAAATAATATTTCTTTGGGGTTTCGATATATGTCTTTCCTTTAATGTCATATCTTTGCGCCGATTCAATCAGGAAAGAATCCTCAAAATAATCCAGATATTTCTTAATGGTAGCGGAAGTGATTTTGGATTTCTTTACCGTCTTGAAAGTATTCTTCAGTTTTTCCGGATTGGTCAGTGAACCAATAGCAGAGGAAAGAATATTCAGAAGATCTTCCAGTTCTCCAATGTTCTTTACCCGGTTACGTTTGGTAATATCTCGAAGATAAATTTCATGGAACAAATTCTGCAATGCAACTGCTTTATCGTTTGCTCCCTCACGAAGAACAACCAGAGGGATGCCGCCATATAGCATATATTCAGATAAACCCATGTACTTATCACCGTTGTAAATGGTCATAAATTCGGCAAAGCTCAGGGGATACATATGAACTTCGTCACCACGACCGGCGAACTCGGTAGCTATATCTTTGGACAGGAGCTTTGCGTTACTTCCGGTCACAAATACATCCATATGATCTTTACGAAGATAGCCATTCAGAACAGCTTCAAAGCAATCCAACATCTGAATTTCATCAAGTAGCAGATAATACATTCCTTCACCTACGACTTTGGAACGGATATATGCCATGAACTTTTCAGGATCAACTCCACGCTTTTCCTTTTCAATCTGAATCAGGCTTTCTCCAATCAGATAAAGATCATCTGCTGAGTCAAAAGCAAAGCGAATGATGTGGTCAGCATTGACTCCGCTTTCCAGTAAGTGATGATAAAACAGATTATTCAATAAATAGGATTTACCACATCGACGAATACCGGTAATTACCTTAATCAGTCCATTGTTTTTTCTTTTTATCAACTTATCCAAATAAAAATCTCTACGAATCTCCATACCAAAACCTCCTTGCGAAAGATTTTTACAACATGTTGCATTTTTCTATTCTATTATATCCAGATAGACTTCAGAAATCAATATATCAGCGGGACATTGGAATAGATTTTTGTGACTTGTTGCATTTTTCTATTCTGAAATCATATTATATGCTTTAGTAGCAGTTATTATCCCTCATTTTATTCGTGTTCTTGTTAAAAAAGCGATTGTGTCAAGTATTTTGTGTAAACAGATTCTGTTTTCCTGCTTCGTGTTAGTAGTCGTTAGGCTTCATTCATTTTGATTTTCAAACAGTTGCAGAATTTCAGCGGAAGCCTGTTGGAACCCTCGCTGTATCACGACCGCAGAAATGACGGCATGGTCTTGGTACTTTCACATCAAAGATAAAATCACGCATCAGTGGAGAGAAAGAACCAGCTGCTAAATCTTCATTAAGGTTTCGGTCAACAACGGTGCGTTCGTCCTTGATATATTTACGAATAATGGTGATGACTGAACTGAAATCTAAATATTCCATAGACAGCCCTCCTTCCAAAAAGTAGTCAATTTACGCTCAATTCACGCTCAATGGATCTTTGACAGATTCTTGATAAGATGATACCATGAAAGAAGTTACGCAATATCCCAATAATATTATAGCAGAAAACGCCATTTTTGAAGTAGGAAAACCGGCGTTATATCTTGGGTATAGCGGACAACTTCTCTCTCATAGACTGAAATAACGAGGGAGGTGCGTGGTATCGCAAGAAAGAGTGCTCCAATCAATGTAATTGTCCATTATCCTAAAACCATAGAAGGTCAGCGTGAATTGGCAGAGCGTGTTGCCGGTGTCCACGCAAGCTTGGTCAATCAGCATATCAAAAAACTAAATTGTCCTTCCGAGCAGAAGGTACAGCTACTGGATGCGGTTATCAAATCCGCATCCATAGAGAAAGCAGGTGAACAAACTCCTTAAAGTTTGAATACCTGCTTTTTTCTATACCTTTATGATGTCTTTGAAGTATTTCTCCCAAGAAATCTTGAACATCTGCTTTTCATCCTTCGCCCAACATCTGAGCGTTCCCAGATCAAGATTTATCAACCGGGAAGTCTATGTAATGTCCTCTGCTAATTCCAATCAAGTCAGCAACTTCTTTTTGCATCAGCCCCATGTGGTGACGACACCAACGGAGCCTGTCCTGCACATTCGGTATATCCTCATAATTCTGATACTGTTGATTGAACAACTGTGCTTCTAATAACTTGCGAGGGGCTATCAGTCGGAAACTATGGATATACGTAGGTGCATACCTCACATAGCTGTCCGAAGTGGAGCAAAGAAGGATGTAAATGTTCTCGGAAGCCTTTGCAAAAATACGCCATTTTGGTTCTTTTCAGCTCTGGGGGGATTGGTTCGGAACCATAAACGCATCTGCGAGAGGATAGCATTTTCGATGCATTTCGCTGCATAAGTCGCCAGGCGCGTGGAACGGCCGGCAGTATAGGTACTGACGGCTTTGATCAGACCAATGGTTCCGATCGAGATCAGATCATCCTGACAGGTTCCGGGGCTGATGTATTTTTTCGCGATGTGCGCGACAAGACGCAGATTGCGCTCGATGAGAACACTGCGTGCGTTCGCGTCACCCTGCTGCAGCTTTTCGACATAGAATTGTTCTTCTTGTTCAGTAAGCGGGCGTGGAAAGGAACTGCTCATAGATAAAACCCCCTGCTGCATGGAGAGGACGACCGACAGCCGCACCGTCTGCATGCGCTCTTTTGTCCACTATATGCCTGCCTCTGTCCCAAAGTGCCTGGCAACCCGCAAAAGTGCAAGTACCTATTTCGATCGGATGTTTTGAACAGACTTTGCGGGGCGCAAAAACGGATAGGAGAACGCAGCGGCAAACAAAAGAGAGGCAGGAAAAGCATCGAATCCCGCCCCTCTTTTTTGAAAAATCCGAACCTCGTTTATCTTACTTCAAAAGACAGGCAGTCGGTGCACTGTTCCTGTGTCGGATTTGCTTCGTGCGTCCCCACGGTGATGGCATCCAGCGAACACAGGTTTTTGGTATGCTCATGGTGCATGCACTGATCAACGGTACAGCGGATGGTCTGATTGCATCTGTTTTCCATTTTGAATTCCTCCTTTTCTTTAGTATTATGACCGAATCTTCATAAAATATTACGAAACCACGGCTTGTACTTTCGCAAAAAAAATGTTATAATTTTTAAGGTTTTAACCTCTTTCGCATTTTCTGCGAAGGAGACGGGGAAAATGGACAGGACAGAAGATTCTTTCCGCAGCGTGATGCAGTTTATCGGCGTGGCTTTTGGCAGGCTCTGCAAAAAGACTGCGAGAAAAAGAAAGGAGCTTCTTATGAAGATCAAATCCATGCCCGAGGAGGAACGCCCGGTGGAAAAAGCCGTGCTCGCAGGAGTTCAGACCCTGTCGAACGCGGAACTTCTGGCGGTGATCCTCGGCTCCGGAACCAAAGAAAAATCCGCGATCGGCTTAGCGGAAGATGTCCTCGCCAAAGACGCGGGCGGCATCGCCTATCTGGCAGAGTGTACCATACAGGAACTGATGAAGATCAGCGGTGTGGGACCGTTCAAAGCCGTTCGGATCATGGCGGCTGTTGAGCTTGGCAAACGCATCGCGACCAGACCGCGAACCAAACGTCTTGCGGTTGATGACGCCGACAAGGTTGCCGACCTTTTCATGGAGGAAATGCGCTACAGCAAGCGGGAGATCTTCAAAGCCCTGCTGCTGAACGCAAAAGGTGAGATCATTTCCATCGAAACGGTTTCTGTGGGAGAACTGACTTCCACCCTGGTGCATCCGAGAGAAGTATTTCATCCGGCAGTGAAAAAAAGTGCTGCCGCGATTCTTTTTGTCCATAATCATCCGAGTGGGGATCCGACGCCGAGCGCCGAAGATTTCAAAACGACCAAAATGTTGGTCGAGTGCGGCAATCTTCTGCGTATCAAGGTTGTGGATCACCTGATCATCGGGGACGGACAATATACCAGCATGCAGAGCCTGGGATGTATATGAGGACACAGGCACAGCGACGCTGCTGGGCAAACAGGCGAAGATAATGATTGTGATAAAGCAGTGGAGGTATTAAAATGTGCAGTTTATTCAAAGCGAAAGATATGGGCATCGACCTGGGGACAGCCAATACGCTGATTTTTGTCAAGGGCAGCGGAATCGTTCTGAACGAACCGTCGGTTATTGCGGTCAACGATAAGGGCAAAACACTGGCTGTCGGCTCGGAGGCCAAAGCGATGCTGGGTAAAGCGCCGGCCAATATTTCGGTTGTCAGACCGCTGCAGGACGGCGTTATCTCGGACTTTGACCGCACGGCGGATATGCTCAAAGCGTTTCTGGAAACTGCACTGGCAGTCAAAAAGATCCGCAACTTCCGCGTTGTGGTCGGCGTACCGAGCGGCGTGACCGAAGTCGAGAAACGAGCCGTGGAAGAAATCGTCAGACAGATGGGTGCGACCGAGGTCTTTATCCTGGAAGAACCGATGGCAGCGGCGATCGGCGCGGGTATGCCGGTCGACGGCACCACAGGCTGCATGATCGCGGACATCGGTGGCGGCACATCGGACATTGCCATCATCGCGCTCGGCGGTATTGTGGCAAGTACTTCCATTCGCCATGCCGGGGATAAAATGAATGAAGCAATCATACAATATATGAGAAAACGCCATGCGCTCCTGATCGGCGAACGCACCGCGGAGCAGCTCAAGATCAATATCGGCTGCGCCTGCATGGATGTGGATGACAATGGAAACGAAGTGATCCGGACGATGAACGCAAGAGGCAGAGACATCATTTCCGGATTGCCAAAGACACTTGAAGTCAACAACAAAGACATCATGATCGCGCTGCAGGAGTCGATGGACATTATCGTAGACGGCGTCAAAGCAACCATCGAAAAAGCGCCGCCTGAAATCGCGGCCGATATCGCGGAGCACGGCATGGTGCTTTCCGGCGGAGGCGGCATGATCTACAATCTGGACAAGCTGATCAAAAAAAGAACCGACATGGATGTGACAGTTGCCGAAAACGCGTTTGAAGCCGTGGCGGTCGGAACGGGCATGAGCCTGGAGAACATTGAGAAATTAAAGGTCTACGCCTCTAATGGCAAGAAAAATTACGACAGCAGACCGTAAACGCAGGATAAAAAATAAGGGAAAGATTTATGAGATGGATTCGAGAACACAAGTTAATAACCGCGTTGCTGCTGGTACTGCTGATTTTGTTGATGATTTTTGCGGTATCCGTGATGGCCGGGAAAAAATTCGATTCCGCGACTTCCGCGGTGAACAGCGGCGTTTCAAAGATATCCGGCATTTTTTCCGGTGTAGGAAACGCGGTGCGCAATACCGTCAAAGGGATTTTTTCCTACCGCAGTCTGGAACAGCAGATGGAAGAGCTGCAAAGTGAAAACGCATCGCTCAAACGACAGCTTGCGGAAGAAAAGATGACGCAGGAACAGTTGGACGAACTGCAAGAGCTTTCCTCTGTCCTGAACTATGACTACACAAAAAAAACCTTTGACATCGTGTCCTGTGACGTGATCTCCATGGATGGTTCCAACTGGACGAATCTGTTTACGATCAACTGCGGAACCGAAAGCGGCGTCAAGGTTGGAGACGCGGTGGTGAATGGCACCGGTCTGATCGGGAAAGTAGAAGAAACCGGCAAAGGCTGGTCAAAAGTCATGGCATTAATCGACGAGGGCAGCAAAGTCAGCTTCAAATTGGCGCGTGACCGGAAACAACTGGGCGTCGTTGCGGGAAATTCCAAGGGCTCCGTCAGCGGCTATATGATCGACGGTGAATCGTTGGTATCCGAAGGAGATGTGATCATCACTTCCGGACTTGGCACCTACCCGGAGGGTCTGGAGATTGGCAGCGTCAAGAGTGTCACCTACAACAGCAACACGCTGCTCAAGGAAATTACGGTGGAACTGGCCGTGAACTTTAAGAGTTTGGATAAGGTGGCGGTGATATTATGAAGTACTGGAAAACAGGTATATTCTTCCTGGTTGCCTTCTGCATACAGACCTCGCTGCTCAATCTGATCCGCATCGCGGGGTATACACCGAATCTCCTGCTTTGTCTGGTGGTTGTGTTTTCCTTTTTGTATGAGGAGCAGATCGGCGGACTGCTGTATGGAGCTTTCTTTGGCGTGCTGTACGATATCTGTTTTTCGGAAGTCGTGGGGCCGATGCCAATTGCGTTGGTTTTTGTCGCGCTGCTCATTCTTGCTCTGCGCGAATACGCGAATGTCGAGAATATCATGAACATGTGGATTGTATCGCTGCTCGCCATCGTCCTATATTACGTGCTGAATTGGGGTCTCAAACATCTGGCAGGCAATCCGATTGGGATCGTGTACGTGTTGAAAACGCTGCCTTGGATCACCCTGTACTCCCTTTTGGTCATCACGGTGCTCTATCTGATTCTGATCAGAAAAGCAGTAAGACATCGGAAAGACAGGTATTTCAGATGAACAAAAAATTTATGAATTCCAGGTATTATCAGGTTATTTTCTTTGTGGTTGTCCTTATGCTGATTCTCTGCATAAGGCTTTTTGTGCTGACCGTTGTACAGGAAGAACGGTGGGCAGAAGCCGCGACCAACCAGAATACCAAGGAAGTCCTGCTTTCGGCGCCGCGCGGAGCGATATTGGATCGCTACGGTAGAGTGCTGGCGGGCAATAAACAGATTTTTACCGTAACCTTTAACGCCAGCGGACTTTCCACCGAACAGATCAACGAATCCGCCTACAGGACGATACGTTTGCTGGAAAAAAACGGCGATACCTATGTCGACAATTTCCCGATTAAGATCTCCAAAAGCGGCAAGTTTTACTATACCTATGACAGCAACAAGAAAAAATGGCTCAAAGAACTGGGACTTTCCAAGAACGCTACAGCAGAGCAGGCCTTTGAAAAACTGCGTCTCAAATACGAGATTGATCCGGAGCTGGATCGTTTTGAGGCCATGGACGAGTTGCAGAATAAACACGGGGTATGGCCGCCGATCAACGTGCGGAGCATGACCTTTACCTATGATACCAAAAAAGAAGC
>DJPG01000014.1:0-5067 GCA_002439735.1 Firmicutes bacterium UBA6418
CAGCCGGACGGCGGCAGGACGGGCTTTACCCTCTGGCAGCCGATGAAAGGCGGGCGCTGCCTGTATGACGAACTCGAAAATCTGGGAGACGAAGTAGCGGATTATCTTTACGGCTACTGGATTGCGCGGCTCGACAGTCGGACGCTGGCGCTCTCGGAGGTATAGCGGGAAGCTTGTGCGGAGCGCGCAGCGGATCATCGCGGCAGAATGTGCATTTTTGCACGATCCGGAATAAAATGTACGGGATGCAGTACGCAAAAATGGTTGAACAATCGGCGAAAGTGTGCTATGATGATAAAAGTATGGAAAAGTTCATGACAGAGGCTTTGCAGGAAGCCAGAGCCGCAAAAGAGCTGGGAGAGATCCCGATCGGCGCGGTGATCGAAAAAGACGGCGTCATCATCGGACGCGGACATAACCTGACTTTGACCGAAAAAGATCCGACCGCACACGCGGAAATGATCGCCATCCGGCAGGCGGGGAAATATCTCGGCGAGACGCTGGGATGGAAACGCCTCACGGGATGCAATCTGTATGTCACGATGGAGCCCTGCAGCATGTGCGCGGGGGCGATCGTCTGGGCAAGGATCGAAAAACTGTATATCGGCGTCATGGATCCGAAAGCCGGAGGCTGCGGTTCCGTGTTCAATATCGTGCAGGAAGAAAAACTCAACCATTATGTCGAAGTGATCGAGATAGAGGACGGTCCGATCAAGGAGGAGTGCGGCGAGATCGTACGCAGCTTCTTCCGGGAACTGCGGGCAGTCCGAAAAAGTACAAAAGAACAACAGAAATCGGAGGAAACAAAAGAATGAAAAGAGCAGGCCGTATTTTAAGCCTAATAATCGTAACACTCATGCTTTGCACCGCTGTTTGCTTTGCGGACGGCACAGCGACAGGAAACTTTAACCTTGTGGACGAATATCCGCGGGACGGCGCAACCGGTGCCGCGATGGAGAATGTCGGCGTGAAGCTGTACTTTGATACCGAGTTTTCGGAAGACGTTCTCAAAAACAAGAATGATAACGCGTTCCAGCTGGTTGACCCGGAGGGCAACAGCCTGCCGCTGATGGTACTTTATGTACCGAAAGAGGATGTCAAAGAGGAAGGCGTAAAGGGCATCATTCTGGTTCTGCTTGACAATACCGGCGATAATGCCGATGTAAAAGTTGCCAGCAATACCGAATATACATTGAAGATCTCCAAGGATCTCCTGGCGGACAACGGCAGCACGCTCGGCAAGGATACCTCCGTAACCTTCCGCACCATGAACCAGAAGGCCAATACCCTGGTCAACATTCTGCTGATGGTCGTGATGTACGGCGGTATCATGGTTGTGACCATGCGCGGCGTGAAGAAAGCAGCCAGAGAAGAGAACGAAAAACAGAAGGAAGAAAAGGTCAATCCATATAAGGAAGCGAAGAGAACCGGTAAGTCCGTAGAAGAGATCGTGGAAAAGGATCAGAAAGACAAGGCGAAGCGCGCGGCGAAGCTTGCCAAAAAAGCCGAGGACGAAGATGATGACGATTATGAAGAGGACAACGGCAACTATAAAGTAAAAGGACCGCGTCCGATCTCAGCAGGAGGCGGCAGATATATCACCGGACGCAAAGCGCTGGCGGAGGCCAAAAAAGCCGAAGAAGAAGCCAGAGCCGCTCGCAGAAAAGCACAGGGCAAAGGGAAAAAGAAATAAATCTCAGACAGGTGAGAGGGCTTTGTCCTCTCATTTCGTCTAACATAGACGAAGAAACGGAAGGGAGACGTTTATGACGGGCTTGCAAAAGCAGGAGTTGGAGCTGCGCTCCTATGCCAAGATCAATCTGGCACTGGATGTAACCGGAATCCGACCGGATGGCTACCATAGCGTGGATACGGTCATGCAGCGGGTTTCCCTGTTTGATCTTGTAAACATCGGTTGGCAGGAACAAGACAGTGATTCTGTAAACAGGGAGACGCCTGTACAGATCCGCCTCTCGACGACCAAACCCTATCTGCCGACAGATCAACGCAATCTGGCCTATCAGGCTGCGCTGGCCATGCTGGAAAGAGCGGAGGCCTGCGGACAGAAAAAAACAGGACTGCTGACGATCCGGATTGAAAAACGAATCCCGGTCGCGGCAGGTCTTGGCGGCGGCAGTAGCAACTGCGCGGCGATGCTGATTGGACTGAACCGTCTCTGGAAGCTTCAGCAGAGCACGAAACAGCTCTGCGCGATCGCGGAACAGCTTGGTTCGGATATTCCCTTTTGCGTTCTGACACAGAATACATCCTATCGCTGCGCGATAGGAAGCGGCAGAGGCGAAAAGCTGCAGGTGCTGCGATACCCGCTCCGCAAATACCTGATCCTGGCCAAGCCCGCGTTCGGCGTTTCGACGCGCGAGGTCTTCGCGGGGATCGATGACTGCGTGATCACAGACCATCCGGACATGAAGCTGCTCAAAAAAGCTTTGATGCAGCGGCAGGATGAAGCGATCTACCGGAATATGATCAATGTTCTGGAAGCTTATACGCTTACGCATTACCCGCGTGTCAAAGCGCTAAAAGACGCCATCGCGGCGACAGAAGACGTACGAAAGGTGCTGATGAGCGGAAGCGGACCGACCGTGATCGGCGTTTACGACAGTTTTGGCGCAGCGAAACGAGCGTGTAAGGAGATTCGGAAAGCCGGATTTGAAGCCTATTGGGCGGATACGATAAAGTAGAAGCTAAAAATAGATACCAAAGAAAATATAGGAAAAAGATGTAAAAAGTAAGAAAGAATTTCGAGGTGGAGGACATGCTGAACTTTGATTTGCAAAATCATAAGCCGCTGCGGGAGATCGTTTATGAAGAACTCAAACGTCAGATTCTCAAGGGTGAGATCGCGCCGGGGCACAGAATGATGGAAGTCGAACTGGCAGATGATATGGGCGTCAGCCGCACGCCGGTCAGAGAAGCGATCAGAAAACTGGAAAAAGAAGGTCTTGTGACCATTGAACCGAGGAAGGGCGCTTATGCGTCGGATATTTCCATTAAGGATATGGCGGATGTGCTGGAAGTCCGACAGTACCTGGAGAGTTTAGCCGCCGGCATGGCCGCGGCCAAAATTACACCGGAAGAGAAGCTTCACCTGCAGGAAGCCACCGAAGCCTACAAAAAGGCGGTGGAATCCGAGGATACATCCGAGATCATTAAGTGGGACGAAAATTTCCACAAGACGATCGTAGATTGCAGCGGAAACAAGACTCTGATCCAGTTAATCTCTCAGGTGCAGGAACTGGCACTGCGTTTCCGGTATATCTTTTATGATGACTTTTCGCGGTACAAGAATCAGCCGCTGGAACATCAGGAGATCGAAGAAGCCATTATGAGCGGCAATGTCGAAAAGGCGAGAAAAGAAGCAGACGAGCACCTTGCGCGGCTCAAAGAATTTGTGATACAGCAGGGAGAAAAGATTATTAAAGGAGGCCAATAGGTCTTCTTTTTTGCATAGAAAAACCGGACAGAGAATAGATTGTAGCAAGACCAAGTCTGGAAAGGGGAAAAGCTATGACCTATGAAAAAGAAATACCGGATTATGCAATGGTTCCGGCAAAGGAGACGGAGGAGCGGGTGATCATTCCCGCGAGCAAGGAGGCGGTTTATTCTTCCGTTCCGGTGACCAATGTGACCGAAAAGCCCAAAACGGTGCTCACAATCGAGGAAGACATTCTGGTGCCGGATACGAAGCCGGATCTCCGAGAGATTCTGCTGATCGACGGAAAAAATCATCCGATAAGTAAAGAAATTAGTCAGCTCAACAAAAATGAAGACTATGTCAGCGTTTCCGGAGAGATCGAGCTTCAGACCCTGTACCTGCCGGAAAAAGAGGAAGACTGTGGACCGATCATTTCCGTGCAGGCACGCGTACCATTCAAAGAACAGTGGCATATTGGCGTTTCACAAGAGGCATCACTTTTGCTGGATACGCAGATCGAAAAGATTGAGCATATGGTGATCAACGAGCGAAAATACCGGGTCAAGATTTCACTTGCGATCTATGCCCGGGAGTATACCGACCGCAGAGTCGAGATTTTTGAGGGGCTCAACGGCGAAGAAATCCAGATGCAGCGTGAAAAAGTCGAGATCACCAATATCGCCCTGCGCAAATCCGATACACTTCAGCTGCAGGAGGATCTGCAGTTGAAGGAAGAATGTCCGATCGATAATATCCTCCGCCAAGACATCCGGGTGATTGAAAATTACAAGCAGGTGACCGGCGAAAAGGTGGTTGTCAACGGCTTTATTCTGATTCATCTTTTGTACAGCTGTCGGGAGGAGGTCGAAGCTTGTGAAAATCTGCACCAGGCGCAGGAAAAGGTGGAGTTCACGCAATTTATCCCGATTCGGACGGACGGAAGCTGTGCCGGAAGCCATGTTTGCTTTGACGGCAGCAATCTGAAAGTCAAGAGGATACAGGGTGAAGATGGAAAAGAGGTCCTGCGGCTGGAGGGCGACCTTCTGACCAGCGTCGAGATCTACTGCAATATCGAAAAGGAGATCATTGTCGATGCTTATCATCGGGAAAAGGACTTTTTGTGCGATTTTGAGGAAGAACAATGTCGGACGCTGGTCGGAACCACGATGGGTGAATCGTCTCTGCGCGAGATCTTTTCCCCGGAAACGCAGGGAGGCGAACTGCAGCAGATTCTTTACACGGGCGGCGAGATCCATGGCGGTGAAAGCCGGTGTGAACAGGGCAAGGTTGTGACTGAGGGAAGCGTCTTGGCCAAACTCATCTGTCGGTGCGCCGGAAACGGTGGAAATGGATCGTCACGTATTTTTTCGCTTACCGAAGAGATTCCGTTCCGCGTGGTGACTGCACTGCCGCAGCTTGCGGGCGACGAAAGAATCCGCGATCAGATTTACCTTAAGGATTTTTGGGCAGAAAAGATCAACGGCAAACAGATCGAGTTCAACGCCGGCGTGCTGGTCACCACGGAGGTCATGCGCCGGACGCCGCTCAAGGTGCTGGTCAATCCGGCGTTTGAGGAGAGCAGCGCTGCAAAGCGGCGCGCGCCGATGGTGATCTATGTGGCAAAGAAAAAT
>DJPG01000014.1:5141-5837 GCA_002439735.1 Firmicutes bacterium UBA6418
TGGAGGATGGCACGCTCCGGCAGGGGGAAAAGTTGCTGATTCTCAAATAAGCGCGAAGCTTTTGGTATAAATCCGCGCGAAACGGTCCATAATCCTTCCATCAGGAGGGGATAGGATGGACGAAAAAAAGAAAAAAGGGGCAGAACGCCGGATGCTTTTGCTGATGGTCGCTGCGCTCTGCATTTTGACAATGACCGGTGCGTGGGCACAAGACCGGACGCGGGAAAGCACCGCGGATCCGGCCTGTACGCAGCCTGTAGCAAACATTTTGACAGTCGGCGCAAGTGAAGGAATCGCCAATGAATATCCGGGGATCGTAAGATTTCACGTGATCGCCAACAGCGACAGCCAGAAAGATCAGAACCTGAAATATATGGTCAGAAACAGTGTTTTTTCGAAACTGGAGAACCGCTTGACAAGCGAACTGCTGCGGGCGGAGGCAGACGGCGTGACGGACGCAGGCCGCGGCGAGATCAGCCGCTGCTACGTAAGGGAGCATTTGGCGGAGATCGAGAGCTGGGCACAGGACTGCCTGCGTGCCCGCGGCTGCGATTATCAGGCGAAGGCAGAATTCGGTATCTGCGCGATACCGGCAAAGACCTACGATGATATCTATTTTCCGGCCGGAAACTATGAGGCATTGACGATCACGCTGGGCAACGGTGACGGTCAAAACTGGTGGTGCGTGGTGTTCCC